>NZ_JBITJH010000016.1:0-39028 GCF_044459745.1 Micromonospora sp. NPDC050187 | reverse complement strand
GGGCGGGCCCGGCGCGGCGGGGCGGCGGGGGCGCCCCGCGCCGCCGGCGGCGGGCCCCCCCCCCGGGGGGGGCCGGGGGGGGGCGCCCCCCCCCCGCCCCCCCCCCCCCCCCCCCCCCCCCCCCCCCCCACGCCCGGTACCCCACCAGGGACCAGGCCGAGGGCGTCGCGCTCACCCCCCAGTCGCGCCGGGGTACGGCTGCCTCGGTGATGGTGACGTGTCCAGCGGCGCTCGGCGGGGCGGAGTCGCGGGTCACGCTCCGGACCAGTACGACATGCCGCCCGAAGTTCGGCACCAGCGGGCGGCGGCCACCGCGCGTCGGAGCCAGAGTCGCAGCAGGTGGCGCTGCCGCTCCGGCTCGGGATGGTCGACGAACTCCGTCCCATGATCAAAACCCACTCGGACAGGGCAGCCGCCGGCCGGACAGGCCCGGACGCGAGGGATGCTCGTCGCACGAGCACCCACCGAGCGCCCAACCGACCACAAGGGACGGACAAGCAAAGGGGACTGACTGCCATTCCAGCAGGTCAGACCCCTTATGATCTTGCGCGCCCGAAGGGACTCGAACCCCTAACCTTCTGATCCGTAGTCAGATGCTCTATCCGTTGAGCTACGGGCGCTGGTGCTCGGCCAGTCTACACACCCGGCCTTCGCGCGGAGACTCCGGGATTCGAACCCGGGAGGGGCTTTAAGACCCCAACCGCATTAGCAGTGCGGCGCCATAGACCAGACTAGGCGAAGTCTCCCCGGTGGCCTATCAGACCACCGCCGACCGAGAATACAACCCCGCCCCGGCAAGGAGCAAAGCGACTTCCCCCTCCAGCGGCACCGCTCGACCAACTTCCCTCCCTGAGCAGGAGTTTCACCCTGCGCGGCACCGCGATCGGGACTAGGCTTCGTCGATATGCAGGAGCAGCCGCCGAGCGATCCGCCTCGCCGCGAGCCACGCACAGCGGCACGTCGCGGCCGTTCCCCCAAGCCGACCTTCACCCCGCCGGCCGTCCCGACTGCCGAGCCCGACCAGGTCACGGACCAGCCGGACGATCCGCCCCGGAGCCGACCCCGGCGGAAGGCATCCGCCCCGACGGTGCTCTTCCAGCCTCCGGAGACCGGCGGTCCGACCGACCCCGAGCAGCCGGCAGCGGCCCCTCCGCGAGCCCCGCGCCAGAAGGTGGTGCGGGCCGGCCGGCGCACGGGAGTGATTTCCGAAGTCCCCGCCGGGCCGGCGGAGCAGGGCGCACCCGCCGGCACGCTCCGGTCGCGGAGCACCCCGGCGCCCCGCCGTCGTCCCAGGGCGGACGCCGACGGCACCGGGACGCCAGGGCAGGTGACACCCACCCCCCAAGCCCACCCCGCAACTGGTGATTCGGAACACACGCCGCCGGCCGACGCCAGGGCAGAGCCCACCGACGGCCCGAGCGCCGAGGAGATTGCCCCGCGAAGGGCCGCCCCGAAGAAGAGCACGGCCCGGAAGACGACCGGGAAGCCGGCCGCCGCCGCGCGGAAGAGCACCAGGACGGCGACGGGCGGGCGTACGGTCGATCTCGACCGGCTGCTGGCACACCCGGCCTTCGCGCCGGAACTGCTGGCGCTGGCGGCGGTGGAGCGGATCGGGCCGCAGGCCGGCGCCTGGGCGGACGCGCTGCGCGAGGCGTACCCGAAGGCTGGTTCCGCCGGTCTGGCGCGGCTGGCCACCCGGCGGTTCGTCCGGAAGGCCGGGTGGGGTGGAGCGACCGCCGCGGTGGCCGGTCTCTTCGCTCCCCTCGCCGAACTGGCGGCGGTGCTCTGGACCCAGTCCGGCCTGGTGCTGCATCTGGCGGCGGCGCACGGCCGCGATCCGGTCGACCCCGAGCGGGCGGTCGAGCTACTGGTGCTGACCCGGGTGCATCCGGACGCGGAGAGCGCCCGGACGGCCCTCGCCGCCGCGCGCGCGGCGACCGGCGAGGGCGAGCCGCCGTGGGGTCGGGTGGCCGAGGCGGCCTGGCGACTGGCCGCCCCGCTCACCGCGCAGGCCGGCGGTTGGTTGGTGCTGCGGCTGGCGTCACGGCTGCTGCCCGGCGCGGCGGTGCTCGCCACGGCGGCGGGAAACTCGGCCGCCGTCGAGCGGCTGGCCGCCCGCGCGACCACCGCCTACCGGCAGCCGGGGTTCGACTGGCCTCAGGCAAGGCGGTGACGTGACACCGCGCCGGGACCCACGCGCGCTCGGCGGTGTTGGTCTCGGCCACGTAGAACCGGCGAGTTCGGCGGGAGCCCGAGCGGCAACTCCGGAACCTGCGGGGCCCTTCAGCTCGATCCCCGGCGGATTCCACGGCCGCCCTCCTCGACCGCAGCCGCCGGCGAGACCTGGCGTGGCACGACCCTGTCCGTCCGTCTGACCAGCGTTCGCCACAGGAAGTCCAGCGTGAGGCCCCAGACGAACGCGTACTGTTCGTGGTTCGCCGCAGTGCTGTGCCCGCCCTCGACGTTCTCGTAGTAGGCCACGTCGTGGCCGCGCTCGCGCAGTCGAGCCACCATCTTGCGGGCGTGCCCGGGATGCACCCGGTCGTCGAGGGTCGAGGTGATCAACAGGAACGGCGGATATGCCTGGTCGTCGCGGACGTTGTGGTACGGCGAGTACTCCCGTAGGTATGTCCAGTCCTCGGCCCGGTCCGGGTCGCCGTACTCGGCGATCCAGAGGGCACCGGCCAGCAGGCGGTGGTATCGCCGCATGTCCAGCACCGGCACGTGGGCGGCCACGGCGCCGAACAGCGACGGATAGCGGGTCAGCATCACGCCCATCAGCAACCCGCCGTTACTGCCTCCCTGGATACCGAGCTGCGCCGGTGTGGTGATCCCCCGATCGACCAGGTCAGCGGCCACGGCCGCGAAGTCCTCGTAAGCCCTCGGCCGGTTCTCCCGCATCGCGGCGCGATGCCACCGGGGGCCGTACTCGCCGCCACCCCGGATGTTCGCCACGACGTACGTGCCGCCCCGTGCCAGCCACCCTCGGCCCAGTGCCCCGTTGTAGTGCGGGGTCATGGAAATTTCGTAACCGCCGTACCCGGTGAGCAGCGTTGGCCCGCAGGGGGCGTGCGGATCCCCCACGACGAAGTACGGCACGCGGGTGCCGTCGGCCGAGGTGGCGAAGAACTGGCGTACGGCCAGGCCGTCCGCGTCGAAGAACGCCGGCTCCCGCTTGAGGGTCTCGACCGGTCCGCCGACCCGCCCGAGGCGCAGCGTCGCCGGCTGCAGGAACCCTTCCGAAACGAGCAGGTAGTCGTCGCCGAGGTCCGGGGCCGTTGCCACGATCGAGCTGTGCTCGCCCTCCGGCACCCCGGCGAGCGGCTCACGCCGCCACCCTGTCCCACCGGGCGTCAGCACCTCGATCTGGCTCCGGACGTCGACCAGGGTGGAAAGGATCAGATGGTGGCGGGTCCAGACGTGGTGCCGCAGTGCGGTGTGCTCGTCAGGCTGGAAGAGCACCGTCAGCTCGCGTTCCCCGGCGAGGAACGCGTCGAACCGGGCCGCCAGCAAGGCACCCGCAGGGTAGGTGACCTGCTCGACCGTCCACGGCGACCGCAACCGGATCACGAGCCATTCCCGGTGTGCCTCCCACGCGGCGTCCTCCGGTACGGCGATCCGGACCTGCTCCCCCGACCCTGCCAACAGGTAGCTTTCGGATCGGTAGAAATCCAGCCTGCGGCTGACGAAATCGCGCTCGTACCCGGGTGTCGGATCGTGCGAGGCGTGCGTGCTGACGTCGTCCACGTGCCCCTCGTAGACGGTCTCAGCCTCGGACAGCGGCGTGTCCCGCCGCCACCGCTTGACGAACCGTGGATGCCCCGAGGTGGTCAGCGACCCCGGCCCGAAGTCGGTGGCCACGTAGACGTGGTCCGCGTCGATCCAGCACACATCGCTCTTCGCCTCCGGCAGCGTGAAGCCGTCTTCGACGAAGGACCGGTGACCCAGGTCGAACTCGCGGACCACGAAGGCGTCCGTCCCGCCCCGCGACAGGCTGATCAGGCAACGCTGGTGACCAGGCCGCAGCACCGTCACACCGCTCCAGATCCAGTTCTCGCCCTCCCGTCCGGCCAGCGCGTCGACGTCGAGCAGCACGTCCCATTCCGGCTCGCGCCGCCGGTACTGCTCCAGGGTGGTCCGGCGCCAGAGCCCACGCGGATGCGCCGCGTCCTGGCGGAAGTCGTAGTAGAAGTGCCCGCGCCATTCGGGACAGGTGATGCGATCCTCGGCGTCGAGCACCTGCCGGATCTCGGCTCGGATGGCGGCGAACCGGTCGCTTCCGCTCAGCGTGGCGACAGTCTCCGCGTTGCGATCCCGCACCCACGCGGCGGTGTCCGCCGAGTCCAGGTCTTCCAACCAGAGATAAGGGTCGTCGCCCTCGTCGATCGACGTCGCCACGCAGGCAACTATCCCCCAAGAGGCGAGGCGGACCCACGTCCGGCACCTGTCGGCATGACGACTCACCCATGGATGCCGTCGAGCCGCCAGGTCATCGGTGTCGATTCGGGTGGGAGCGGCGGGCGGGGCCGCGTAGCCGGCCCGGAGCGATTCAGAGCCAGTCGAACCACTCCCTGGGCAGGAGGGAGTAGCCGACGAACGCCACGATGTCGAGCAGCGTGTGCGCGACGACCAGCGGCATCACCCGCCGGGTCCGCAGGTAGAAGAGGCTGAAGACGACTCCCATCACCGCGTTCCCGACGAACGCGCCGAAGCCCTGGTAGAGGTGGTAGGAGCCGCGTAGCAGCGCGCTGGTGGCGATCACCGCGCCGACCCGCCACTGGAGCTGCCGCAGTCGGGTCATCAGGTAGCCGACCACGATCACCTCCTCCAGCACGGCGTTCTGCACGGCGGCCAGGATCAACACGGGCACGGTCCACCACAGCTCGGGCAGTGCGGCCGGCACGACCGTGGCGTTGAGTCCGAGCTGCGCGGCGACCCAGAACAGCGCCAGGCCGGGCAGGCCGATCAGCGCGGCCAGGCCGGCGCCCCGGGCCAGGTCCCGACCGGGTTGCCGGGCGTCCAGGCCGAGGGTCCGGCCGGCGTCGCCCGGGTCCCGGTTGACCAGGTGTACGGCGAGCAGCACCGGCACCAGCGCGAAGACGATGCCGAGCACCTGGTACGTCAGGTCCAGCCACGGCCGGGGTGACGCCGAGGTGTTCAGTGCGGCGGTCTGCCGGGACAGTCCCCCCTCGGCGGTCAGCTTGGCGGTGATGGAGACCACGGCGTAGATCGCGGACTGCCCGAGCGACAGCCCGAGCACCAGCAACGTCTCGGTACCGAGGAGCCGGTGCGACACCGGTCGGGTGAGCTCAACCGTCACCGCACCACTGTGCCCGATCACCGTCCCGGACGGCACCGCCGCCGCAGGTCGCGCCGACCAGCGCGAATCGATCGCACATTCTGTGCGACCACCATCGACGCTCCGTGGTCATGCTGGGGCCTGCCCGATCCACCGTCCTGCCGAGGGAGCGCCGATGGAGAACTTCGCGCGGCTGTTGAAGGAGAGCTGGGCTCTGGTCGAAGGGGACCGGGAGCGCCTCAGCGACTACTTCTACGCCCGCCTGTTCCTCCTCGACCCCGACCTGCGGAAGCTCTTTCCGGTGCAGATGCGCGGCCAGGGTGACCGCATCCTCGATGCGATCGTCGCCGCCACCCAGGTCGTCGGCGACCCGGAGAGCTTCGACGAGTACCTGCGCGGCCTCGGTCGGGACCACCGGAAGTACCACGTCACCGCCGGCAACTACGCCACCATGGGGGTCGCCCTGCTGGACGCGTTGCGCACCGCCGGCGGGGACAACTGGAACCTGGAGTACGACCAGGCGTGGCGGGACGCGTACGCGGCGATCGCGGAGAAGATGCAGGCCGGCGCGGCGGCCGACGAGAATCCACCGTTCTGGCACGCCGAGGTGCTGACCCACCGGCGGCATGGCCCGGACACCGCCGTGCTGACCGTCCAGGCCCTGCAACATCCGCTGCCGTACCGGGCCGGTCAGTACGTCAGCATCGAGGCACCCCGGTACCACCCACGGGTGTGGCGGACGTACTCGGTGGCGAACGCCCCGAACGACGACAACATCCTGGAGTTCCACGTCCGGACGCCGGGCGCGGGTTGGCTCTCCGGTGCCCTGGTCCGCCGGGTCAAGCCGGGCGACCTGCTGCGGATCGCCGCGCCGATGGGCGGGATGACCCTGGACCGCGCCTCCGAGCGGGACATCCTCTGCGTGGCCGGCGGGGTCGGGCTGGCCCCGGTCAAGGCGCTGGTCGAGGAGTTGACCAGGTACAACCGGACCCGCTGGGTGCACGTCTTCTACGGCGCCCGGCACGCCGACGACCTGTACGCCCTGGCCGGGTTGCAGGAGCTGGTGGCCGCACACCCGTGGTTGTCCGTGACGCCGGCGTGCAGCGCGGACCCGGACTTCGACGGCGAGCAGGGCGACATCTCCGACGTGGTGACCCGCTACGGGCCGTGGACGGCGCACGACTGCTTCGTCTCCGGGTCGGCCGGGATGGTCCGGGCCACCCTGCGGGCACTCGCCGCCGACCAGGTGCCGCCGCAGCACGTCCGGTACGACACCTTCGGCAACCTCTAGACATTCCTCCCCCCACGCCGGGTCGCGTGCCCCCGCCCCCTGGGGCACGCGACCCGGCACCTCGTCCGGCCGCCCGGGTCAGTAACGCCAGGCGTGACTGGTTTCGCGGTACTCCTCGACCGGCACCAGAGGCACACCCGGCGCCATCCGGTCGACGTAGAGCCGCCCCTCCAGGTGGTCGATCTCGTGCGCGACCAGCCGGGCCACGCCGAACTCGAAGGACGTGATCACCCGGGTGCCGTCGGCGCGCGCGTGTTCCACGTCGAGCCGCAGCGACCGGGGAACGAGACCCCGGTGGTCGAAGAAGGAGAGGCAGCCCTCGTACTGCTCGTCGGTGTCCGGCGAGGAGTCGACCACCCGGGGGTTGAGCAGCACGATCGGGTCGGCGGTGCGGTCCGGCGGGCGCACCACGGCGGCGGCGCAGTCGAGCCCGAGTTGGGGGGCGGCCAGCCCGACGCCCCGGCTGAACCGGTGCAGCTCGTCGAGTTCGGTGAGGGCGTCGAGCAGCCGTTCCACCACGTCCCGGGCGACCGCCCCCTCCCGGGGCAGGTCGAACTGCCGGACCGGCTGACGGAGCAGGTCGGCACCGCGCTGCACGATGCCGGCGGCCCGCATGCGGTCGCTCGGCCGGGGGCGCGCCGGTTCGACCGGCGCGCCGGTCGGGGTGGGCGTGGCTGGTGGGTTGCGGAACCGCCACTGGAGCCGGTAGCGGGCGTTGAGCGGTGGGTTCTCCGTCGCCCACTCGAAGATCGCCCGGTCGGCCTCGTCGTGGCGCTGCACCGGAGTGCGCAGCGGCCCCTCCTCCGCCGACAACGAGGTCTCCAACCCCCAGACCTGCGGTTCGAGCGCGGCGGGCAGGTCCAGCCGCACGTCCAGCGCCCGGGTGGGCACCCGGACGGCGCGCTGGAACCAGCGTCCCCACTTCTCCTGTCCGACGCAGTACTCGTACTCGATGGTGGCGCGGTCGCCGGGGTAGAGCGGGAATCGCCCGTCGGCGTTCTCGAAGAGGAGCCAGAACTCCTTGAACGCGTCCCGGTCGTGCTTGGCCCGCCAGTGCATCGGCTCCCGTTCGCCCCGGTCGTCCCGGTACGCCCGCAGTTGCAGTTCGGCGAAGGTCAGGGGGTGGTCGCGGTGGTGCCGGTTGGAGCGGCCGGGGTCGTTCGGGTAGCGGTCGACGGCCACCCGGGCCAGGTAGCGGGTGACCGGGTCGGTGCCGGCGTTGTAGAGCGCCCGCCGAACGACGCAGCGGTAGACGCCGTCGCGGTAGGTGAGGCTCGCGAGTTCGTGCTCGACGATCAGACCCGTGCCGGGTGGCATCCACTGGCTGGGGACGGGGGGGTCGCGGTGCGGCGGGGCGGTCCGGGCGTGCCGCAGGTCGTCGTACTCACGGAAGCGCTGCCAGATCGCGCCGCCGGCCTCCAGGACGGCCTCCGCGCGCCGGGCGAAGTCCTCGGTGGGCCGGTGCCGGCGGCTCTCGACGTGGCTGACGTACGACGGGTCGAACCCCATCAGCGTGGCGAGCTGTTTTTTGGACAGCCCTCGATCAATCCGGTGCCGGCCGAGCTCGGCTGCGAACGAGTCGGCGGCCCGTTCGAGGGGCGAGGTCGTCATCAGCTTCCTCATGGCCGGGAGTATCAGTTTCACGTTTGGTCGTCGGTATTCCACAGAAGTGGCACGTTGCCGACTCTGACCTTGACAACACTCTCCGAACCACTCTCAGCGTGCCCGGCGCGCCCGACAGTCAGGCAGGTTTCCGACTCGCTACCGCGGGTAACAGCCGGGCACCCGCCAGGACGTTCATACCCTCCCCTTGGAGCCTGAGTTAGGTTAGCCTTAGCTCATGCGGCGGACGACGAGGGGAGCACGACGGTGACAGCGGTGATCCCGACCCGTGTCATGGCCGCCCCGCTCGCGCCGGTCACCGCGACGCTGCGGGCCATGTTCGGCACCGACGACCTCCCCGGGCTCGCCCCCGGCCTGCTGGTGACCGACGAGTACGGCTGGTCCCCGGCCACCACCCTGGTGGACGGCACCCGCCTCCCCGAGTTGCTGGCCGCCGCCGCCCACCGCTGGGGCGGCACACCGCACGCCTGCGCCGCCCTGGCCTGGAAGTCGTACAGCTACTGGGCGGCGCTGCCGGCGGTGCTCGGCTGGGCGTCCGCGCGGCGGGTTCCCCTGCTCGACCCGGCCGACGTGCTGATCCACTTCGAGGACCACCGTCCCCTGGTCACGCTCGGGCTCCGCCGGTCGACGACCGTGGCGGTGCTGCCGAGCGATCCACTGGCCCTGGCCGCCCCGCGCGAGGTACGGGTGGTCGCCGACGAGACCGAGCTGCTCGGCCTGCTCCGCGCGTCGCTGCTCGACGCCCATCTGGACCCGCTGGTCAGGGCGATCCGGACCGAGGTCCGCATCGGTACCCGTACGCTGCTCGGCTCGGTCGCCTCCGGCATCGCCCACGGGATCCTGCGGGCCGCCGACGCCCTGCCCGGCTCGGCGGTGGAGTCGGTCGACACGCTGCTCGGCACGCTCGGCGTCCGGGACCTGATCGACCTGGTGCCCGGGCCGTCCGGTCAGCCCACCGTCCAGCGCCGCACCTGCTGCCAGGCGTTCACCCTGCCGAAGCCGAAGTACTGCCAGGGCTGCTGCGTCCGCCCCTGACCCGCCGGTCCACTCCCCGCCGGCGTATCCACTCCCCGACAGCGGGCGGCGACCCGCCGCCAGTCGACCGCGGCAGACAGGCAGCCAACCCCGGCAGACAGGCAATGGCGGATGGTCAGTCCACCAGCGGGCGGACGTCCCAGAGCCACACCCCGCCGGTGCGGACCGGCTCGATCCCGGTGAGTTCGGTCATCCCGCGCCGGAGCGCGTCCTCGTGCCGGTGCGGTGCGAGCACCACCGCGCCGGCACGCCAGTACCGGAGGTCGTCGACGGCCGCCACCCGGTCCTGCGGCGTGATCGGCGGCACCGCGCCGGTGCGCCGGATGGTGACGAAGAAGTTGCTGGTCGGACGGGGCGTGGCCCCGAACAGCGCGATCCGTCCCTCGGGCGCGTCCGGCCGCCGGTCCGGCCCGAGGAAGTAGCCCCGGGCGATCGGCATCTCCAGACCGGTCACCGCGGACCAGCGCAGCGGGTCGGCGTAATCGGAGTCGGGCAGCGGCAGTGCGACCAGGCTCCGCCCGCCGGCCAGGTACGGTCGCCACGCGCCGGACGTGACGAACTCGGGCACCGGGTCCAGCCGGGCAGTCGGCAGCGGGGTGGGTAGCAGTGGCAGCAGCGCCATCGCCAGCACGGTGACCGCGCCGAACCGGATCTGCCGGCGGGCCGCCGGATGGCGACGGGCCAACTGCCCGGCGCGTGCGACGCCGTACGCCAGGAGCAGGCCGACGACCGGGGTCAGCGCCAGCGCCCACCGGGTGGGTACCACCGAGTGCAGGATCGGCAGGTTCTCCAGCGCACCCCAGGGCGCGGGAACACCGGTGTCCCGGCCGTTGTAACGGATCTCACGGCCGAGGGAGAGCACGGCGAACAGCAGCCCGGCGGCGGCGAGGCCGAGCACCTCGGCGCGGTCCCGCAGCCACCAGACCAGGGCGGGCACGAGCACCGCCAACGGCCAACCGAGGAAGGCGTTCTCCTCGGTCGGATTCTTGGCCAGCCGCTTGGTGTCGCGTGGGTCCCCGGCCAGCGACTCGCCGGGCCAGGCGAAGAAGGAGGCGAGGTCGCTGCGGTAGCCCCGGATCAGCCGGGAGAGGCCCTCGTACGCGCCGGGGCCGAAGAACTGGACGTAGAGCGGGTACGCCAGCACCACGAGCGCGAAACCGGCGGTGACGCCGAGCCCGGCGAGGAAGGGGCGGCCGTACCGCCGCAGGCCGGGCCGGCGAACGGCCAGCACGGCGACCACCACCCCGAGCCCCACCGCGGTCATCAGCAGGATCTCCAGGTTGAGGAACCCCTGCCAGACGACCAGGAGCCCGAGGACCAGGCCGTTGCGCACCGACCGGCCCGGTTCGCGCAGCGCCAGCGTCCGCCAGACGATCAACGGGACCACGTACTGGGCGACGATGTTCGGGTGGGCGTTGGCGTGGGAGACCATCGCCGGGGAGAAGGCGCAGAACGTCGCCCCCACCCAGGCTGCGGGCCGGGACCGAGTCAGCACCCGGGAGATGACGAGGTACCAGGCGGTGCCGGTGGCGATCATCGCGCCGGTGAGAAAGAGCAGAAAGGCGGTGCGCGGCCCGAACAGCATGGTGACCGGCGTCATTGGCAATGAAACGGATAATACGGACGTATTTGCCATGAGGTTGACGCCGTCCGGCACATTCATCCGGTCCGAGCCGAACGGATAGGCGAAATCGGTCACCACCCGCGCGCCGTGCGCCATCATCCACTCGAACTGGGCCTGGTCGGTGGGATTGACCCGGCTTTCGTGGTCGGGATTCGTCCAGAACCGCGCGGTCACCCAGAGCGCCAGGAGCACGAAGCCCACCACCGCGACGACGTCCGGAAGCCACCGGCCAGCCAGGCGTACGCCCCTGTCCGGCCCGCCCGGATCGTTCCGCCGCACCGCACTGGAGGACACCGGACGGAGGATCCGCTCCCGACCGACCTCCGACTCCGGAGTAGTCATGACAATTCAGAGCGTAGTCAGGTCAGGACGGCAAGGTGTGCGTTTCGGAGTTCCGGCGTAGTATGTGCCAGGTTCGCCCAGTAGAAGATCTCCGCACCCCCGATCGAACCGCATTCCGGTCACCCCCGGTGGCCGATTTCCCCACCACAGACGTAGGTGGTTGACTCTGTCGGGTCCGGGTGCGGGTCGAGTCATATGGTGAGGAATCGACGCATGGCAGAAATCACTGGGGACCAGCGCGTGCAGTCCGAGGTGCTGGAGGGCCTGGCCACAGCCGTCAACCACCGCCGATGGTTCGTCGAGCTCGCCCTCCCGTACCTCGGTGACAACCCCATCGAGATCGGCAGCGGGCTCGGGGACTACGCGCTGGAGTGGGCACCGCACCTGTCCCGCTTCACCGCCACCGAGGCGGACCCGGACCGGCTGATCGCACTGAAGGAGCGTCTCGCCGACCACCCGACCATCGAGGTGCGGCAGATGCTGCTGCCGCACGACGAGATCGGCGGCGAGTACAGCGCGGCGGTCTCGTACAACGTCCTCGAACACATCGAGGAGGACGTGTCCGCCCTGCGCAGCATGCGGGACCTGGTCCGGCCGGGCGGCGCGGTAATCATCATCGTGCCGGCGTTCCAGTTCGCGATGAGCCCGGCCGACATCGCCACCGGTCACGTCCGCCGCTACACCAAGCGGACCCTCGGGGCGGCGATGACCTCGGCCGGCCTGCGCGTGGAGCGGATCCACTACGCCAACGCGCTCGGCCTGATCGGCTACTTCATGGCCACCAAGGTCTTCCGGCTGATGCCGAAGGAGGGCCCGATGGTCAAGGTCTACGACACCACCGTCCTGCCGGTGACCAAGGCCGCCGAGCAGCTCGTCCGGCCGCCGTTCGGCCAGTCGGTGTTCGCCGTGGCCCGCGTTCCCGGCTGACCGCCGGCTCCACCCGAGGCGGGTCCACCCGTTCCACCACGAAGGGCCGCGCCCGTTGCCGGGACCGCGGCCCTTCCGCTCGTCGGTGGTTACTTACCCCCTGACCTGGTACGTCGGGCGGATCACCGCCCGGGCCAGGGTGTGGAAGGCCAGGTTGAAGCCGACGTACGCGGGCGACGCCTCCGGCGTGACATCCAGGTTCTCCACGTCCAACGCGTGCACCGCGAAGACGTACCGGTGCGGGCGGTCCCCGGCGGGCGGAGCGGCCCCGCCGTACCCGTGCTGGCCGTAGTCGTTGCGGACGCTGAACGCCCCGCCGAGGTCGCTCTCGGCCGCCCCTCGGGGCAGCTCGGTCACCGAGGCCGGCAGGTTGACCAGCACCCAGTGCCAGAAACCGCTGCCGGTGGGGGCGTCCGGGTCGAAGCAGGTGACCACGAAGCCCTTCGTCCCGGCCGGGAAGTCGACCCAGGCGAGATGCGGCGACACGTTGCCGCCGCCGACGCTGTCGTGCGCGTACGCGGCATCCATCGGCTCGCCGTTGTGCACGTCGTCACTGGTCAGGGTGAACGACCCCACGGTCGGCAGCAGCTCGTACGGGTCCGGGGCGATCGGTCGTTCCAGGGTCATCGGTGATCCCTCTCACTGAAGGTGGTTTCCGACCATCTTCTTACCCCGCCAAGGTCACCGCCCGAACGGATGGACACGCCCTCCGCCGTTCGCGGCTGCGGACAGCGGCGCACCCGTGCGACCCCGCCGGGACGGACGAATCAGGCCACCGAGGCGGGAAACCGATCCCACACCCGGTGCGCGGCCATCAGCCGCTGCACGGCGGCGAAGACCTCGGTGCCGGAGTCGCCGGTGACCACGCCGGGCGTACCGCTCACCCGCGCCTGGCGCAGCACGGCGACCCCGTCGCCCCACGCGCCGATCGCCTTGGCGTGCCGCCACGCCTCGTCGACCAGGAGCAGCACCCTTGGGTCCACGGTCACCGAGTCCGCCGCGCCCGCCTTGGCGTCCCGCGCCGGGATCGCGTCCGGTGCCGGCGTCGGCGCTCCGGACAGCAGGAGGACGTCGAACTCGACCGACCGGCCGGTGGCGAAGGTGCGCTGCACGGTGAGGTCACCCACCGTGCCGCCGTGCGGGGCGACGAGCAGCGGCACCATGCCGGCACCGAGCACCGCCCGGCGCACCTGGTCGACGCCGTCGAGGTCGCTGGCGGCGTCCACGACGATTCCGACCATGCGGCCGTCGGCCGGCCACTCACCGCCGACCTGGGAGAGCGCCGGACTGGGCGCGACGTCGGCGAGCGGCACGGTCGGCTGCGGCGCGGGAAGGCCCAGGCCGGTGGCGACCTCCGCGCAGAGCACCGGGTCGATGTTGGCCAGGCACTGGAGCTGGCGTTCCCGGATCGCCTGGTGGTAGCACTTGCCCAGCTCGAAGGTGTAGGCGCGGATGATGTGCTCCTTCTCCACCGGTGACATGCTCAGCCAGAACAGGCGGGCCTGGCTGAAGTGGTCGTCGAAGGAGACCGGGTTCGCGCGTACCTTGGGCGCCTCCGCCACGGTCACCGGCACGTCGACGAACGCGCCGTCGTCGACGCCGGCCGGGAACGGGTTGCCGCCGTCGAGCGAGTTCGGCCGGTACGGCGCCACTCCCGCATGGACGGCCTGCTGGTGAAAGCCGTCGCGCAGCATGTCGTTGACCGGCGCGTGCGGGCGGTTGATCGGGATCTGCGGAAAGTTCGGCCCGCCCAGTCGGGTGAGCTGCGTGTCGACGTACGAGAAGAGCCGGCCCTGGAGCAGCGGGTCGTTGGTGACGTCGATCCCCGGCGGCAGATGCCCGGGGTGGAAGGCGATCTGCTCGACCTCGGCGAAGAAGTTCGTCGGCGTGCGGTTGAGGACCAGCCGGCCGACCGGCTGCACCGGGGCCAACTCCTCCGGCACGACCTTCGTCGGGTCGAGCAGGTCGATGCCGGCGAACGTCTCCTCGGGGGTGTCGGGGAAGACCTGGATGCCGAGTTCCCACTCGGGGAACGCACCGGCCTCGATCGCGTCGTACAGGTCGCGGCGGTGGAAGTCCGGGTCCATGCCGCCGAGCATCTGCGCCTCCTCCCAGGTCAGGGAGTGCACCCCCAGCTTGGACTTCCAGTGGAACTTGACCAGCACGGTCTCCCCTGCGGCATTCACCAGCCGGAACGTGTGGACGCCGAAGCCCTCCATCATCCGGTACGAACGCGGGATGGCCCGGTCGGACATGTTCCACATCGTGTGGTGCTGCGCCTCCGTATGCAGCGAGACGAAGTCCCAGAAGGTGTCGTGGGCGCTCTGGGCCTGTGGGATCTCCCGGTCCGGGTGCGGCTTCCCGGCGTGGATGATGTCGGGGAACTTGATCGCGTCCTGGATGAAGAAGACCGGGATGTTGTTGGCGACGAGGTCGAACGTGCCCTCGTCGGTGTAGAACTTCGTCGCGAAGCCACGGGTGTCGCGGACCGTGTCGGCCGATCCACGCGAACCGAGGACGGTGGAGAACCGGACGAAGACCGGGGTCTCCTTTCCCTTGGCGAGGAAGCCGGCCCTCGTGACGCCCTCGGCGCTGCCGTACCCGGTGAACATGCCGTGCGCGCCGGCCCCCCGCGCGTGTACGACGCGCTCGGGGATCCGCTCGTGGTCGAAGTGGGTGATCTTCTCGCGCAGGTGGTGGTCCTGGAGCAGAACCGGACCGCGCGGGCCGGCCTTCAGCGAGTGGTCGGTGTCGCGCAGCCGCGTTCCCTGCGCGGTGGTCAGGTAGGCGCCCTGTTGACCCTTCGCGATCGGGGGCACGCCGGTCGCCGCCCCGGTCGGCGTACGGGTGTCCGGCGTCCCCTGCTCCGGTTTCGGCGGCAGCGGGTCGTGTGGCGTCGTCGGTTCCTCGACGGTCGGCGGGGCGCTGCCCGGCGCGCCGGGAACATCCGGGGTCAGGGCGTCGGCCACCTTTCCGGCGGCGGCCTCGACGACGTGCTTGACGGCCTTGGCGGGCTTGCTGGGATCCATCTGGACGAGTCCTCCGTGGAGCTGCGATGACAGGCTCCTTCGGCCGTACCCTCGGAGGACCCGGCGAAACGATCCGTGATGCCCAGGTCAGCGTTACCGGGGCCGCCGTCATCCCGCGCCTCGACCACCGGTTGTCAGCAATGCGACACGGCGCAAAATAGTGACCGAAGGCGATATATTGCGGGTTCAGCGCAATGGTCGTCGGCGGGAGACGGAACCATGCCAGTCCGGAGGCGGGTCAGGCACCTCAACCGGCTGGCCACGCCGATGGTCTGCCTGCTCGCGCTCGCCGTGGTGCTGCTGCTGGTCGGACTGACGCTGCAACTGCGGGGCCTGCAGGACGCCGCCAACGTCGCGCAACTGGTCTCGGTACTGCTGGCCGTTCCGCCGTTGCTGGTACCGCTCGTCACCCGGCTCCGTCCTCCGAAGGAGGCCGGAAAGACAACTCCGGGTGTCGACGAGACAGGCCCGCTGCGCGTGACCGCCGAGGTCATGGACGTGGAAGCGCTGGCCCGCCGCAGCGACGGCCGCCTGGTGCCGGTCGATGGTCACAGCCTGCAGATCTACGTGGAGGCCACGGAGGGGACCGTGTTGTTGAGACGATTGCGGCCGGTGGTGGTCTCGCAGGAACCGGTCCACGCCACGCTGGTTCCCAAACCCACCATGGGTGTGCTCGAGCCGCGCCCGTTCGAACTGCTTCTCGACCCGGGGGTGCCTGAGGTTCGGCCGCGCGTCGGCGGCGTGGACTTCCCGTTCTCCGTGTCGCCGTCCGATCCCGAGGTCCTCAAGGTCACGGTGCGCCTGCGCCGCGACCAGGTCGCCTGGTACCTGCTGCTCGACTGGACACAACACGGTCGGAGTGGGACCCATTCGATCACCGCTGCTGGTCAGCCATTCCTCACCGTCGGTTCGGAAGGTCTCGGGAAGGCCCCGCGATGACCCCGCTCGCCGTGGCCGCGGTGCTGACGATCCTCGCTGGTGCAGTGTCGCTGGTCGTGTGGCGCCGGCGTAGCCCGGCCGACCGGACCCCAGAGCCGGCTGGCGGACCGGTCCCAGCCGCCGGTGCCGGTGCCGGTGCCACGGTCCATCCCGGTCCCGACGTCGAGGTGGCCATCCGCGTCGACATGGACAGCTCCCGACACTGTCACCCGAGTAGCGCGATCGGGCCGACGCCCGTCGAGGTGCCGACCCCCGGTTACCACCTGTATCTACGGATCGTGTCGCGCGAGCCGCAGCTCAGCGTGCGGATCGCCCTCACCGCCGAGGCGCTGCGCGAGCTGCCCCTCGGGCAGGCCGAGGTCACATTGCACGCCCACCGGATCGAACACGTCCAGCCGGATTTCGAGATCCTCCTCGACGGGGATCCACCGCTGGTCCGCCCGACCCTCGGGCCGGACGGGGCCGCGCTCCACCCCGACGTGACGCTGCCCCTCGTCGTCGCCCCGGGTGAGACCAGAGTGTTGCTGCTGGTCCCGCTGACCAGATCGAAGAGCCTGCTCGAGTGGCAGCTGAACGTCTCCGCCGCCACGACGGAGCGTCAGCAGACGATCCCCATCCCGCAACGGATCACCGGCGACCACGGCTGGGTCACGTTCCGCCCGGGTGGCAGTGCCCCCGAGCCGGGTCCTTCGCCGATGAGCAACCACTGGCGACCGTACGCCCCCTACTAGCACCGCCCGGATCTGAGAACCAGCGGGACCGGACGAGCCGACACAGACATACCACCTGGGCGACGTTTCCCTGCTGGTCAGTGGGCATGCTCGCGGACGAGGAAGCGGAGGGTGTGGGATTCGAACCCACGAAGACATCGCTGCCTTACCGGTTTTCAAGACCAGCGCCATCGGCCACTAGGCGAACCCTCCCGGCACGTCCCCGAGGGGTACGCGACCCCGTCTAGTCTGCCATGACCGACCGGCGGCGCGAGTCGGCGTCCCGCCCGAACGTGGGATCATCGCGGCATGTGGGACACCCCCTCGGTGGTGCTGATCACCGGAATCATGGCGGCCGGCAAGTCCACAGTGGCCGAGCTGCTGGCCCGTCGGCTGTCGCGCTCGGTGCACCTGCGCGGCGACGTCTTCCGCCGGATGGTGGTCGGCGGGCGGGCCGAGATGAGCGCCACACCGTCGGAGGAGGCGTGGCGGCAGCTCCGGCTCCGTTACGACCTCGCCGCGTCGACCGCCGACACGTACGCCGCCGCCGGCTTCACCGTGGTCTGCCAGGACGTGGTCCTCGGCCCGGAGCTGGCCGCGATGGTCGACCGGATCCGGCACCGGCCGCTGGCGGTCGTGGTGCTCGCGCCCCGTCCGGAGGTGGTCGCCGCCCGCGAGCGGTACCGGCCCAAGAAGGGGTACGGCGACTGGCCGGTCGCCGACCTGGACGCCGGCTTCCGGGCCGACACGCCCCGGATCGGGCTCTGGCTGGACACCTCCGACCAGACCCCGGAGCGGACCGTGGCGGAGATCCTGACCCGGGCGTGGACCGAGGGGCGGATCGGGTAAGACAGGTTCATGCGTGCGATCACGATCCCGGAACCCGGTGGACCCGAAGCCCTGCGCTGGACCGAGGTGCCCGACCCGGAGCCCGGTCCCGGTGAGGTGGTCGTTGACGTGCGGGCCAGCGCGGTGAACCGGGCCGACCTGCTGCAACGGCAGGGGCACTACCCGCCGCCGCCGGGTGCGTCGGCGTACCCGGGTCTGGAGTGCGCCGGGGTGGTCACGGCGACCGCTCCCGACGTGACCGGGTGGCGGATCGGCCAGGAGGTCTGTGCGCTGCTGGCCGGCGGCGGGTACGCCGAGCGGGTCGCCGTGCCGGCCGGGCAGCTGCTGCCGGTGCCGGCTGGCCTCGACCCGGTCGAGGCCGCCGCGCTGCCCGAGGTGGCCTGCACGGTCTGGTCGAACGTCGTCCAGCTGGCCCGGCTGGCGGCGGGCGAGACGCTGCTGGTGCACGGTGGGGGAAGTGGCATCGGCACGTTCGCCATCCAGCTCGGCGCGGCGCTCGGCGCGACCGTGGTGGTGACCGCGCGCGCGGCCAAGCACGAACGGCTGCGTGAGCTGGGTGCGGCGCACACCGTCGACTACCGGGAGCAGGACTTCGTCGAGGAGGTCCGCCGGATCACCGACGGTCGGGGCGCGGACGTGATCCTGGACATCATGGGCGCGGCCTACCTGGCCCGGAACGTCGCAACGTTGGCGACCGGCGGCCGGCTGGTGGTGATCGGCATGCAGGGTGGGCGGAAGGCCGAAATCGACCTCGGCACGCTGCTGGCCAAGCGGGCCTCGGTGACGGCCACCGCGCTGCGGTCCCGCCCGCTGGCGGAAAAGGCGGCGATCGTCCAGGGCGTACGGGAGCAGGTCTGGCCGCTGGTGGAGTCGGGCCGGATCCGGCCGGTGGTGGACCGACGGATGCCGATGTCCGACGCGGCCGCAGCGCACCGGCTGGTGGAGTCGAGCGACCACCTGGGCAAGGTGCTGCTGGTCACCGGCTGACCGGCCAACCCCGCCAGGTGGTAGCAGGGGTCCCCTGTTACCGCTTCTTGCCGAGGAGGGGTCCCCGGCAACCACCTTGAGAGGCGGCAACCACCTCAGGGGCGGGGCAGGACCAGGCGTGCGCCCGGTCCCTCACCGGCGAGCTTGTCGGCGGGGTTGTTGAGGGTGCAGCGCTGCAACGACAGGCAGCCGCAGCCGATGCAGCCGGTGAGGTCGTCCCGGAGCTTGCTGACCAGGCGGATCTTCTCGTCCAGCCGGTTGCGCCAGGCGGCGGAGATCCGGGCCCAGTCCTGCGCGCTGGGGGTACGCCCGTCGGGCAGCGAGTCCAGTGCCTCGCGGATCTCGTCCAGCGAGACGCCGACCTGCTGGGCGATCCGGATGAACGCCACCCGGCGCAGTTCGGCGCGGGCGTACCGACGCTGGTTGCCCCCGGTGCGTTCGGCGTGGATGAGGCCGAGCCGCTCGTAGTAACGCAGCGCCGAGGGGGCCACGCCGCTGCGGGCGGCGAGCTGACCGATGGTGAGAGACTCCTGCATCACGTCACCCTTGAGTTGAAGTGAGCTTCAAGTTGCAGGCTAGCGGCATGACCGTCACCATCGCCAGCGCCCCCGTTGTCCCGGGCCCGGTCGCGCCGCTGCTGCGTCGGTTCGCAGCGGGCCAGGAGGACGACCTGGGCTCGAACGTGTACTCCACCATCGACGTCCTCTGGGTGCTCTACGACCGGATCCTACGGATCTCCCCGGACCGGCCGGACGACCCGGACCGGGACCGGTTCCTCCTCTCCAAGGGGCATGCCGTGGCCGGCTACTACGCCGTCCTCGCCGCGAAGGGGTTCGTCCCGCCGGACTGGCTGGACGACGCCTACGGTCCGGCGAGCCGCCTCGGCGGCCACCCCGACCGGGTCCTGGTGCCGGGCGTCGAGATCGGGTCCGGGTCGCTCGGGCACGGGCTCGGCCTCGGTGTGGGCACCGCGCTCGGGCTGCGGGCCCAGGGCCTGCTCACCCCGAGGGTGTACGTCCTGCTCGGCGACGCCGAACTCGACGAGGGCTCCAACCACGAGGCGATCGCGTACGCGGGCGCGACCGGACTGGCCGGGCTGACCGCGATCGTGGTGGACAACCGGTCCGCCACGCACGGCTGGCCCGGCGGGATCGCGGCCCGGTTCACCGTCAACGGCTGGCAGGCGTCCACCGTCGACGGGTACGACCACGACGCCCTGTACACCGCCCTGACCGGGCACGACCACCACCGACCGCACGTCGTCGTCGCGGTCGTCGACGGGAAGGAGTGAGCCGTGACGGCAGTCAGCGAGGCACCCGTGACCCTGGCAACCGGGGAGAGGGTGGAGGAGATCGTCATGCGGGACCGCTTCGTGGACACCGCGCACGAGTTGCTGGCCGAGGATCCGCGGGCCGCCGTGGTGCTCGCCGACATCTCGGCGGACAGTTTCCGCGAGGCGGCCCGACGGCACCCGGACCGGGTGGTCAACGTGGGTATCCGGGAACAGTTGATGGTCGGCGTGGCCGGTGGACTGGCCCTGGCCGGGCTCCGCCCGGTGGTGCACACCTACGCCCCGTTCCTGGTCGAGCGGGCGTACGAGCAGATCAAGCTGGACCTCGACCACCAGGACGTGACTGCGGTGCTGGTCAGCGTCGGGGCCTCCTACGACCGGCCGGAGGCTGGCCGGACCCACCTGTCCCCGGCCGACGTGGCGCTGATCGACACGCTGCACGGCTGGACGGTGCACGTGCCGGGACACCCCGACGAGGTGCCGCCGCTGCTACGTACGGCGGTGGCCGGCGACGACCCGGTGTACTTGCGGTTGTCGACGATGGCGAACCATCGGCCGTACGGCGGCGACGGCTCGCTGCGGGTGGTGCGGGACGCGGGGCCGGGCGCGCCCCTGATGGTGGCGGTGGGACCACTGCTGGACGAGTGCCTGGCGGCGGTCGCCGGACGGGACGTGACGGTGGCGTACACCCATCGGCCGCGCCCCTTCGACACTGCCGGGTTGCGGGCGCTCGCCGGCACCGAGGTGATCCTGGTGGAGCCCTACCTGGCCGGCACGTCGAGCCGGGTGGTGAGCGAGGCCCTCGCGGACCGGCCGCACCGGCTGCTGGCGCTCGGGGTCGGCCGGCGGGACCTGCGCCGTTACGGGACGGCGGTCGACCACAGCCGCTGGCACGGACTCGACGCGGCCGGGCTGCGCCGTTCGATCGACGCGTTCCTGGTCTGAGCCCCGCTCACCGGCAGCGCCGGAAATGGTCAGGGCCGGGAGCAAGAAAGGCCGGGAGCGGTCAGGGCCGGGGGTGGCGGCGGGTACGCTCCCGGCCCAGGATCCAGAGCGCCTCGACGCCGTCCTTCCAGGTGATCTTCTTGCCCTCCTCGCGACCCCGGGCCCGGTAGCTGATCGGCACCTCGTACGGGCGGATCCGGCGGCGCAGCAGCTTGCCGGTCACCTCCGCCTCCATGCCGAAACCACGGGACCGCACGTCGAGCGAGCGGTACAGCTCGATGGGCATGAGCTTGAAGCAGGTCTCCAGGTCGCCGATGTACGAGTTGAAGAGCACGTTCGCGGCCGTGGTGACGCCCTTGTTGCCCATCACGTACCAGAAGCTGTAGGCGCTGTGGCTGCCGAAGGTGCGATTGCCGTAGACCACCTGGGCGCGCCCGTCGAGCACCGGGGCGAGCAGCTTCGGGATGTCCTGCGGGTCGTATTCCAGGTCCGCGTCGAGGATGACCATGTAGTCACCCTCGGCGTGGGCCACGGCCGTCCGGATGGCCGCGCCCTTGCCCGCGTTGCGGGGATGGGTGATCACCCGGAGTCGGGCGTCGTCGACCCGGCTGAGGACCTCGGCCGTCCCGTCCCGGCTGCCGTCGTCGACCACGAGGAGTTCGATGTCGCACGGGTACTCGACCGCCAACGCCTGCTTGAGGGCGTCCGCGATGCGTTCCTCCTCGTTGAAGACCGGCATGAGGATCGACAGCTTCACGGGCTTCTCCACGGGGGCGACTGTACGTCGGGGACAGCGTAGCGTGTCGGCCCGGCCTGCAAGGACTGGCACGAGGCCGTCACCTCGGCACGCTGCGTCAACCCGGACCAGCGGAAACGGGATCATGTCGGCGTCCGCGTCCGGTGCGGTCCTGCGGGTAGCAGGACGGTGAACACCGCGCCGCCCTCCGGGGCGTGCCCGGCGGTGATGGTGCCACCGAGCCGCCGGACCAGTCCGGCGGCCAGCGCCAGTCCCAGCCCGCTGCCGACCTTCCGGATTCCCCGGTACCGCTGGTGCAGGGCGCCCCGCTCGAACACCACCACCAGGTCGTCGTCGGTGAAGCCGGGTCCGCCGTCGCGGACCTCGACCACCCCGCCCGCCAGCGGGTCCGCCCCGACCGGCCGGGCCGCGAGCACCACCGGCGCTCCCGGGGGTACGACCCGCAGCGCGTTCTCCAGCAGCCCGTCGACCACCTGCCGGATCCGCCCCGGATCGGTGTACACCGGCACCGGCCTGTCGGGCACCTCGACCCGGAACGCCAGGCCGACCGCCGCGCACCGGGTCGACCAGGTGCCCGCCGCCGCGCCGACGAGTTGGACGAGGTCCACCGGGACCGGGTCGAGCGGGAAGTCGGCCGCCTCCAGGCGGGCCAGCGCGAGCAGGTCGCTGACCAGCCGGTCCAGGTGTTCCGCTTCGGCCAGCATGGTCCGTCCGGTCTGCGCCGCCTCGTCGGGGCCGAGCACGCCGTCGGCGAGCGCCTCGGCGTACCCCCGGACGGCGGTCAGCGGGGTACGCAACTCGTGCGAGACGGAGAGCAGGAACTCCCGTTGCCGGCCCTCGCTGGTGGCGAGCGCCTCGGCCAGCCCGTTGAGCGCGTACGCCAGTTCGGCGACCTCGTCGGGCGGTTCGACCGGCACCCGCACCGCGCGGTCCCCGGCGCTGAGCCGGGCGGCGGCGGTGGCCGCCTGTCGGATCGGGTGGGCCAGGCGGCGGGCGAGCAGCCAGCCGGCGACCACCCCGGCGGCCAGCCCGGCGAGCAGCGGCACCCAGACACTGGCGAGCACCTGCCGCCAGAGCCCGGTGACCCGGGACCGGGCGAGCACCACCCCGTTGCCGTCGCCGAGCGCGCGCCCCTCGACCAGGGACGGCCGACCGTCGACCAGCCGCCGCACGGAGACGTCCTGCCCGGCGGCGACCCGCTCGACCACCTGCGGCGGCAGACCGGCCCGGTCGACCCGCCCGTCCCGGAGCACGTACGCGTCGACGTCCTGGTTCGCCAGCAGGCGCAGCAGCCGCTCGTCGGCCGGCTGGCCCCGGCTCAGCCGGAACCGGAGCACCTCGGCGGTCATCCGCGCCTGCGCGGCCAGCGTGTCCTGCGCCTGCCGCTGCGCGCCACGCACCGCCAGGGGCACCGCCACCAGCGCGGTGACCAGCACCGAGACCAGGGACACCGCGCAGGTCACCAGCACCGCCCGGGCGGTCAGGGTGCGGCCGGGCCGGGACCGGCGTGGCCCGGCCGGCCGGGGGCCCACCGTCGGCAGCGCCCCGGTCGGCAGGTCGGCACCGGGCGGGCCGGCGGGGCGGTCAGCCATCGGCGGCGTACCCCACGCCCCGATGGGTACGGATCACGCTGACGTCGCCGATCTTGGCCCGGACCTGCGCCACGTGCACGTCGACCGTCCGGGTGCCGGCGTGCGCCGCGTACCCCCAGACCCCGGCGAGCAGCTCCTCCCGGGTGAAGACCCGCCCGGGGCGGGCCATCAGGTGGGCAAGCAGGTCGAACTCGGTCGAGGTGAGCTGGACCGGGGTGCCCGAGACGGTGACCGTGCGCCGGGACGGGTCGAGGGTGACCGGGCCGACCTGCCGGGGCCGCTCCGCCCCTTCCGGAACCCCGGCCGCGCGCCGCAGCACCGCCCGGACCCGGGCGACCAGCTCACGTGGGCTGAACGGCTTGGTGACGTAGTCGTCGGCCCCCAGTTCCAGGCCGAGGATCCGGTCCACCTCGTCGTCCCGGGCGGTGAGGAAGATGACCGGGGTCCAGTCGCCGGCCTCGCGCAGCCGACGGCAGACCTCGGTTCCGGCCAGGCCGGGCAGGGCGATGTCCAGCACGCAGGCGACCGGCCGGAGCCGGCGGGCGGCGGCCAGCCCGGCCGGGCCGTCCCGTTCGACGTGGACGCCGAAACCGTCCCGCGCCAGGTAGAGCCGGACCAGGTCGGCGATGGCCGGTTCGTCCTCGACCACGAGGACGAGTCCACGGTGGTTCGCTGCGTCGACGCTCACCGGGTCATGATTCCTGACCGTCCGGTCGGGAACACGGCCAGTTGTGTTCGGATTCGGTAAGGACCCGCGATCGGCGGTGGGTCAGCCCCGTCCGGTGGAACGCCGGCCGGAGGCGGGTCCACCGGAGGCGGGTCGACCGCTGCCGGGGCGGTGCCCGGCGACGGGCGCTCCGTTGGTGGCGACCGCCCGGGGCAGCCGCAGCCGGGACCGGAAGGCGTGGTCGAGCAGGGTGTCGATCTGCCACACCTGCTTCGGGTGTTCCGTCCGGATCAGGAACCGCTCCCGCACCCCGTCGATCGCGGTGGCGGCCAGCTCCACCTGCTGGAGCCGGGGATCCGGGTTCCAGGTGACGTTGCTCAGATGGCGCAGTTCGGTGTTCAGGTGCAGGTGGAGCCGGTGCAGCAGCGGGCTCTGCCGGGTGACGACCAGTCGCTGGTAGGTCATCAGGAGCAGGTACTCCCCGGACACCAGGCGGTCCGGGCAGGTGCAGCGGGTGACCAGGATCGTCGCGTCGTCCGCCCGGACGCAGCGCCGGAAGACGGGCATGTGGCGGCTGACCGTCTGCACGGCGAGCCCGTTCTCGGCGGCGGCGGGCAGGAACGTTCGGTCGAAGACGTCCATGCCCGGACCAACGACCCAGCGGCGGTTCCGGAAATTCCACGGGGCCGGGCACCCACACCGGCTGTCCGACGCCGGCAGCAGACCGCCCGCGCCGCCGCTGCTCTACAGCAGCTCGACGATGGTGGCGTTGGCCATGCCGCCGCCCTCGCACATCGTCTGCAGGCCGTAGCGGATGCCGTTGTCCCGCATGTGCTGGAGCATCGTGGTCATGATGCGGGCACCGGACCCCCCGAGCGGGTGGCCGAGGGCGATCGCCCCGCCGCGCGGGTTCAGCCGCTCCGGGTCGGCTTCGGTCTCCGCCAGCCAGGCCAGGGGCACCGGGGCGAACGCCTCGTTCACCTCGTACACCCCGATCTCCTCGATGCCCAGCCCCGCGCGGCGCAGCGCCTTCGCGGTGGCCGGGATGGGGGCGGTGAGCATGGTGACCGGGTCGTCGGCCGCGACGACGGCGGTGTGCACGCGGGCCAGCGGGCGCAGGCCGTGCCGGCTGGCCCACTCGGAGGTGGTGACAGCGAGCGCCGCCGCGCCGTCGGAGATCTGCGAGGCGGAACCGGCGGTGACCACACCGTCGGCGCGGAACGGGGTCTTCAGCTCACCGAGCTTCTCCAGCGAGGTGTCCCGGCGGATGCCCTCGTCGGCGGTGAACTTGCCCCCGTCGGCCAGCGCCACCGGGGTCAGCTCCGCGTCGAACGCCCCGGCGTCCTGGGCAGCGGCGGCCTTCTCGTGGCTGGCCAGGGCGAACTCGTCGAGCTGGGTCCGGGAGAACCGCCAGCGCTCGGCGATCAGCTCCGCGCCGACACCCTGGTTGAACGGGAGCGGCTCGTCGTCGGCGAAGCCCTCGACGCCGCGGTAGCGATCGCGGAGCTGGTCGCTGAAGGGCATGCCGCCGGCCACGCTGGACCCCATCGGCACCCGGGTCATCGACTCGACTCCCCCGGCGACGACCAGGTCGGCCTGACCGGAGAGGACGGTGGCGGCGGCGAAGTGCAGCGCCTGCTGGCTCGACCCGCACTGCCGGTCGAGGGTGGTGCCGGGCACCGACTCGGGCCAGCCGGCGGCGAGGACGGCGTTGCGGGCGACGTTCCAGGACTGCTCGCCGACCTGGGACACGCAGCCCCAGATCACGTCGTCGACGTCGGTCGGGGCGATGCCCGTCCGCTCGGCGAGGGCGCGGAGCACGTGTGCCGAAAGGTCCACCGGGTGGACGCCGGCCAGGCTGCCCTTGCGCCGCCCGACGGGGGTGCGTACCGCGCCGACGATAACCGCGTCACTCATATCTACTCCCCGGTAACCTGAGATTCCTCGATCCTACGTCGCGGGACGACCCGCCGTCCGCCCCGGGTGGTCGGCCACGTCCGAGCCCGGTGGCGTCGCGGCGTCCACCCCGCTCGGGCATGCTGGACGGATGCACCCAGGGTCCTCCAGCCGGCAGTGGCGCGTACCGGTGAAACTACCGCTGGTCAAGCTGGTCGGGGCCGGGACACTGGCGGCGCTCGGGCTGCTCTTCGCCGAGGGTGACCCGGTACGGGTGGTCCTCGCCGGGCTGGGCGCGGCCGGGCTGGCCGTCTGGGCGGCGCGTGACCTGCTCGCCCCGGTGCGGCTCGCGGTGGATCCGTCCGGGGTGACCGTGGTCACCGGCTTCGCCAGCCGACGGACGCTCGACTGGTCGGCGATCGAGTCCGTCGCGGTGGACGACCGTCCCCGCTTCGGCCTGCGCAACCAGTTCCTTGAGATCGACACCGGCGAGTCGATCCACCTGCTCAGCCGGCACGACCTCGACGCCGACCCGGCCGAGGTCGCCGCGCTCGTGGCCCCGTACCTGGACGCCCACCGCCCCGGCCCCGCCGCCCCGGACGACCGGCCCTGACCGACGCCGCCTGCGCGGGAGGGTCAGCCGAGCAGGGCGGCGGTGTGTGGGTCAGCCGAGCAGGGCGGCGGTGCGGACGAGGACGAGGCCGAGCAGGGCCACCATGATGACCGCGCCACCGGCGACCTGGAAGGTCGACCGACGCATCCGGGGGGCGTAGGCCAGGACCAGCGCCATCAGCGCCCCGGCGACCAGACCACCGAGGTGACCGGCGATGGAGATGCCCGGCACGGCGAAGGTGAAGACCAGGTTGATCACCAGGATGGGCACCACGGCCGAGGTGTCCCGACCGAGCCGACGCATGATCACGAAGAGCGCGGCGAAGAGACCGAAGATGGCGGTGGAGGCGCCGGCCGTGGCGGCGTTGGGGGCGCTGAAGAGGTACGCCGCGACGTTGCCCCCGAACCCGGCGATCAGGTAGAGCGCGAGGAAACGCAGCGGCCCGAGGACCCCCTCCAGGGACCGCCCGAGCACCCACAGTGCCCACATGTTGAGCAGCAGGTGCACCACGCCGTAGTGCAGGAACATCGCGGTGAGTAGGCGATACCACTCGCCCTCGGCGACCCCGTGGATGGCGCCGTCGGCGAAGAGCGCCCGGCCGAGCACCGCGCCCCACTCGGTCAGCGGGGTGCTGCCGCCCATCAGCCCGCCGAAGCCGGAGCCGCCGGCCGCCGAGTCGCCCCCACGGTCGGAGGCGATGGAGAGCAGCATCATGAGCAGGTTCAGCGCGATCAGGGCCTTGGTCACGTAGCCCTGGCGACCGACGGCACCGCCACCGAAGGCGGTGCGCGCCGGTCGCACCGAACGTCGGCCCTCGCTCACGCACTCCGGGCACTGGTGTCCCACGGAGGCGTCCCGCATGCACTCCGGGCAGATCGGACGGTCACAGCGGGTGCACCGGATGTACGTCTCCCGACCGGGGTGCCGGTAGCAGACGGGCGTGGTCGGCGGTGACTCGCTCACGGTCTCGCCCTCCCGTCCGCGCACCTGCGGCGCTCAGTCATGCGAGCAAAGGTACCTCGTACGGGGGTCAGGCCTGGGCACGCTCGATCTCGACCCGCTCGATCACCACGTCGGAGAGCGGACGGTCGCTCGGGCCGGTCGCGGTGTTGGCGATCGAGTCGACCACCTTCACCGACTCCTCGTCCGCCACCTGCCCGAAGATGGTGTGCCGGTTGTTCAGGTGCGGCGTCGGGGACACGGTGATGAAGAACTGCGACCCGTTGGTGCCCGGCCCGGCGTTCGCCATGGCCAGCAGGTACGGACGGTCGAAGCGCAGGTCCGGGTGGAACTCGTCACCGAACTTGTAGCCCGGCCCGCCGCGACCGGTGCCGGTCGGGTCGCCCATCTGGACCATGAAGCCGCTGATCACGCGGTGCGAGATGGTGCCGTCGTAGTACGGCCCGCTGCCCGGCTGGCCGGTGCGCGGGTCGGTGTACTCCCGGGTGCCCTCGGCCAGTTCCACGAAGTTGCGGACGGTCTTCGGGGCGTGGTTGGAGAAGAGCTCCAACCGGATCGGGCCATGGTTGGTGTGCAAGGTGGCGTAGAGAGCCTCGGCCACGGGTACTCCTCACTTGTCGGTCAGTTCCATGCGGATCCTCCCATGTGCCCGATCTGGCAGTGCGGAGGCATCCGAAGGTGGAGGATGACGAAGGAACAACTCCCAGGAGGTGGGACCGTGTTTGGAATCGGGCGGCGTAAGTCCCAGGCGCAGCTGGCCAAGGCCGAGCTCAACCAGGGCGTTGGTCACCTGATGCAGGCAGCCACGTACGCGTCTCGGGGCGTCGGCCACTCCGTCGGCCCCCGCGTGCAGGCGGCCCGGGTGGCGGTGGCACCGACCGCGGTGCGGGTCCGCGACTCCGCCGCCCGTGGTTGGGGCTCGACGGTCGCCACCCTCGCCCCGCTGGCCATGGCCACGCGCGGCGCGGCACAGGCCGGCACGATCGCCCGGAAGGCGAAGGTGAAGAACGTGCGAATGGTCAAGCAGAAGAAGAAGGCCCGGCGGCGCGGCGGCATCATGACCGGTCTGCTCGCGGCCGGGGCGGTGGCCGGGGTGGCCGGCGCGATGGCGATGCGTCGCCGCCGGGACCAGCAGGAGTGGGCCGAGTACGACCCGAACCGCACCCTGGAGCCGATGCGCGACGAGGTGGAGACCATCGAGGTGCGTACCCCGACGGCCGACCGGCCGACCACGGCCGCCACCGGGCCGACCGGTGCCGGCAGTTCGGCGGTGGCCGGTGCGGGCAGCGCCGCCACCGCGAAGCCGGTCACCCCGAACGACAGGGTGCCGTCGGTGGCCGAGGGCGCCCGGGATGTCTCGGGACGCCCGGCCGACGACGTCAGCCGGGCGATGGGGGGCACCACCAGCCCCAGCGGCGGCCGTCACTGACGCCGCGCGGACGGCTACGTCAGCACACGGCCACCGGGAGAGTGCCGGCGAGGCGGGGGCACGCCCCCGCACCGCCGGCGCTTACGCATCCCGCCGGGAACCCGGGCGCGCCCCCGCCCGGACCGGCCCACGGCTCCCGTCCGGGCTGCGGCGCGGCGGTCAGAGCCAGCCGTTGCGGCGGAACCAGCGGTAGAGGGCCATCGAGATGCCCAGCATCAGGGCCAGGACGACCGGATAGCCGTACGTCATCTTCAGCTCGGGCATGTTCTCGAAGTTCATGCCGTAGATGCCGGCGATGGCGGTCCACACGGCGGCGATCGCGGCCCAGGCCGCGATCTTGCGCATGTCGTTGTTCTGGTCGACGGTGACCTGGGCCAGGCGCGCCTGGAGGATCGAGTTCAGCAGGTCGTCGTATGAGTTGACCTGCTCGACGGTGCGGCTGAGGTGGTCCTGCACGTCCCGGAAGTAGCGCCGGATCTCCTTCGGCACCTCCCGGTTGACCTGGGCGGTGAGCGTCAGCAGCGGACGTTGCAGGGGCACCACGGCCCGCTTGAACTCGACCAGTTCCCGCTTCATCTGGTAGATCCGCTGGATCCGGCCGTGGCTCTGCCGGTCGAAGACTTCCGCCTCCAGCACGTCCAGGTCGTCCTCGACCTGGTCGGCGACCTCCAGGTAGAGGTCCACCACCCGGTCGGTGACCGCGTACGCCACCGCCCACGGGCCGTGCAGCAGCAGGTCGCGGGTGCTCTCCAGGTCGGCCCGGACGGACGCGAGCCGGCAGGCGTCCCCGTGCCGGACGCTGATCAGGAAGTCGGGGCCGATGAAGAGCATCACCTGGCCGGTCTCGACCACCTCGGAGGTCTCGGTCAGCTCGGTGTGCTCGCAGTACCGGGCGGTACGCAGCACCAGGAAGCTGACCTCCCCGAACTGCTCCAGCTTGGGTCGCTGCTGGGCCTTGACCGCATCCTCGACGGCGAGTTCGTGCAGCCCGTACGTGGCCGCGATGGCGCTCATCTCCCGTAGGCCCGGCTCGTGCAGTCCCAGCCAGACGAAGGCGTGCGGCTGCTGGCGGGCCGCCGCGAGCGCGTCGGCGTAGTTCCAGGTGCCCGGCTGCCGGACCCCCTCCACGTAGAGGGCACAGTCGACCACGGCGCTGCGGTCCGGTCCGGTCTCGTGGGGTGGGCGAGGGCTGTCCTCGGTGTTGAGGATCCGGCTCATCGCCCGGACCGGAGCCGTCCAGGCCCGGGGTCGGAGGACCCGGCCGGCGCCGAGCGGTGTGTTCCGGGCCCGTTCGGTGCGGTCGGACATGACGGCGCCTCCTCCCAACCACCCACGGCTGCTGCGGGTTGAGGGTACGCCGCCGGCAGGTGCCGGGCCGGGCGCGCACGATCGGGGGGTGGCACCCGCCGGGTACGGGGGCGGCGTCGGGCGGGCCGGCCGCGTCGAAGGGGGTGAGGTGCGACACGGCCCACCCGACGCCTTTGGGGGCGGGGGATGGTGCTCACGACGCCCGTCACGTCGGTGCTGCGGACGTCCGCACCGGGGCCCACCAGGGCCGTTCGACGTGAAAGGCGCTCGCAGCATTGTGGGCCGCAGGCCGGCCCGAGGGGAGTCCCGAGCCGGCCCGAATCATCTATTGTCAGATATTTGACAGAAGGCTGGTGTGACAGGAAACCGTCAGCCTCGAACGGCCGCCATGGCCTCCGCCAACCGGCGGACGCCCTCGTCGATCCGGTCCGCGGTGACCGCCGAGAAGGCCAGTCGGAGCGCGTGCCGGCCACCACCGAGGACGAAGTCGCTCCCCTTCACCACCGCCACGCCGCGCTCCGCCGCCGCCGGGGCGAGCCGGTCCACCTCGACGTCCTCCGGCAGTTCGACCCAGAGGAAGTAGCCCCCGTCCGGCTCGACGAAGCGCGCCTCCGGGATGTGCCGGCGCAGCGACTCGGCGAGCACCCGGGCCCGCTCGCCGAGTGCGGTGCTGACCGTCCGGATCGAGCGCTCGATGTCACCGGAGACACAGAACTGGTGCACGATCGCCTCGGACACCATGCCCGGCGAGATGTAGAGGTTGGTGGCCTTCCGGGCGATGTCGGCGATCAGGTCGGCCGGCCCCACCAGGTAGCCGACGCGCACGCCGGGGCAGACCGTCTTGGTGAAGCTGGAGGCGTGCACCACCACACCCCGGGTGTCGAGCGAGAGCATCGACGGCAGCGGCTCGCCCCGGAACCGGATGTCCGCGTACGGGTCGTCCTCGAAGATCGTGAAACCGTACTCGACGGCCAGGTCGAGCAGCTCGCGCCGCTTCTCCAGGGAGAGCGTGACGCCGGCCGGGTTCTGGTAGTTCGGGATGACGTGGGCCAGCCGGGGCCGTACCCCGGACTCCAGCAGCTTGCGCAGCTCGGCGGTGTCCAGACCGTCCGGCTGGATGGTCACCCCGTGCAGCTCGCTGCCCTGACGCTGGAGGTTCAGCAGCGTCCGGTCGTACGTCGGCCGCTCCACCACCACGGCGTCACCGGGACGGACCAGGTGGTCGAAGAGGAACGCGTCGGCCTGGAGCGAACCGTTGGTGACCAGGACCTGGTCCGCCGACACCCCGTGCTTCTCGGCGATCCACTTCCGCAGGGGCGGGTAACCGACGGAGGTGCCGTACGCCGTCACTCCGGCGGGGTCGACGTCGAAGGCGCGGACGGCGGCGGCCTTGAGCCCCTCGACATCGACGATGTCCAGCGAGGGAGCGCCACGGGCGAAGGAGATCAGCTGCTCGGCGGTCATGGCTACTGAGCGTACGGGCGGGCGGCGGCCGATCGCGGACGGCACGACGATGTCCGCATCCTGAGCCACCGGGACGGGTGATCCGGGGCGGTGGAAACGGCGGCGACCTGTTCGCGGCCCCGACGACCTCAGGCGGCGAGCGGGGCGTCGGCGGCCGGCTCGGGCCGCCAGCCCAGGTCGGTCAGGAGCAGGCCCTGGTCGAAGTAGGACCGCCAGGAGGCGATCAGACCGTGCCGGGCGCGGACCACGTCGACCACGTCCCAGCTCACCGCGCGGCCGGTCGGCGCGACCGCCCCGAGGGCGGTGTGCAGCGCGCCGGTGTGGGTACCGGTCATCCGCTGTTCGAACACCACCCCACCGGCCGTCTCGACCAGCCCGGTCAGCTCGGTGCGCAGGTCCGGAAAGGCCCCCGACCAGGCCCGCAGCACCGCGGGCAACTCGATCGGACGCACCGTCAACCCCGGCATCGAGTAGAAGGCGTCGTCCGCGTACAGCTCCGGCAGCCGGGCGAGGTCCCGCTGGCGGAGCATCGCGTACTGCGACTCGACGAGTTCCCTGGCGCTGCGCATGGCGACCTCCCGGCGGCGCGGTGGCGGCTCCCGCATCCACCAGCTATCTCTACCCCTCGATCCCCGCTCCACACCCCCGTCTCCTCCTCGCGACGTCCGGGCGTCGCCGGAACGCTGATCCCTCGCTAGGGTCAAGGCGTGTCCACCGAGCCTCTACGCTGCGCAGGCGCACTGATCGTCGATGACGAGGGTCGCCTCTTCATCCAGCGCCGGTCCCCGGAACGACGGCTTTTCCCGAACACCTGGGACATCGCCGGTGGCCATCTGGAGCCGGGCGAGGAGGTCGAGGACGCGCTGCGCCGCGAGGTCTTCGAGGAGACCGGCTGGACCGTCTCGCACGTGCTCGGTCTCGTCGGCGAGTACCGGTACACCGGCGACGACGGCATCGAGCGGGTGGAGACCGACTTCCTGGTCCGGGTCGACGGCGACCTGGACCGTCCCCGCCTGGAGGCGGGCAAGCACACCGAGTTCCGGTGGATCACCGAGCAGGAGGTGGCGGTGCTGGACGAGCACCGCGACGTCAACGACGGACTGATCCGGCGGATCGCGGAGAACGCGTTCGCCGCCCTACGCTCGATCGGGCTGTGAGCGACGGGGTAGAGCTCCCGCCGCACCGGTTCGCGGGGCTGGTCGCCCCGGCGATGGACCGGGTCTTCGTCGCCGGCATGCTCGCCGGCCGCGACGGCGGCGGCGCCGAGCTGAGTCAGCGCTACGGCGGGATGGCGGCCACCGGCTTCCTGGTGGAGTTCCGCACCCGGCTCGCCGCGCCCGGTGGCACCGTCACCGCGGCGGGCTTCACCGCGGTGACCCGGTACCGGGACCCGGCCTCCTGCCAACGCGCGCTGGACAAGCACGTGGCGCACGGCATGGTCCACCGGCGGCCCGACGGGGCCTTCTCGGCCACCGAACGGGGTGCCGCCTTCCTCGCCGAGATCTACCAGGTGCACGGTGAGGTCACCGAGGAACTGTGGGCCGGACACGACGAGCGGGTACTCCGGCTGGTGGAGACGCTCGGCCGGCTGTTGGCGTACGCGCTGGTGACGGTCGAGGAGGACGACGACACCGCGCCGAGCGAGGCGTTCCGCGCGATGGCCCCGCCGTACGAGCCGGACGGCACCCCGCCGGGCGTGCTGCTGCTCAACCGGCTGGGCACGCTGCGCTACCACCGCTCCGACGCACACGCTGCGGCGTGGACCGCGGCCGGACACACCGCCGCGACCATGAGCGCACTGCCGGACGGGCCGGAGCGGCTGGCCATCGAGCAGGAGACCGACCGCCGGGCGGCCGACCCGTACACGGTGCTGGCTCCCGACGAGCGGCTGGCCATGCTCGTCGACCTGGCCGCCCTCCCCGGCTGACCGCACACCACAGCAGACGCGACTATCCTCCAGCGGGGAACGCCACGTCGTACGAGGGAGAATGTCGCCGATGATCGGGATGGTGCTCGCGGCCGGAGCGGGGCGTCGGCTGCGCCCGTACACCGACACGCTGCCGAAGGCGCTCGTGCCGGTGGACGGGGAGACGACCATCCTCGACATCGCGCTGCGCAACCTCGCCGAGGTGGGGCTGACCGAGGTCGTGATCGTGGTCGGCCACGCCGCCGACGCGGTGGTCGACCGGAAGGCTGCCCTGGAGGAGAAGTACGGCGTCACGATCACCCTCGTGCACAACGACAAGGCCGAGGAGTGGAACAACGCGTACTCGCTCTGGCTGGCCCGGGAGCACTTCGCCCGGGGCGTCCTGTTGGTCAACGGGGACACCGTGCACCCGGTGAGCGTGGAGCGGACCCTGCTCGCCGAGCGCGGGCCGGGCATCCTGCTCGCCGTCGACACGGTCAAGAAGCTCGCCGACGAGGAGATGAAGGCCACCTTCGACGCCGCCGGCCAGCTCACCCGGATCACCAAGCTGATGGACCCGGCCGAGGCGTACGGGGAGTACATCGGCGCGACGCTGATCGAGCCGCACGTGGCCGACGGGCTCGCCGACGCCCTGGAGGCGACCTGGCGGCGCGACCCGAACCTGTACTACGAGGACGGCTACCAGGAGTTCGCCGACCGTGGGGGCGAGGTCCGGGCCGCTTCGATCGGCGACGTCGCCTGGGTGGAGGTCGACAACCACGACGACCTGGCCCGGGCGCGGGAGATCGCGTGCCACTACTAGCCCGTACGGTCAACACGCCGCTGGTGATCGAGGTCCGGCGGGGTGCGGTGGCCGACCTGGGCCCGCTCCTGGCCGACCGGCGGATCTCCGCCGGGGGTGACGTGGCGGTGGTGGTCGGCCCCGGCCAGGGCGAGAAGATCGCCAACCTGTGCCAGCCCAGCCTCGGCTCCGCCGACGTGTTCATGGTCACCGGCGGCACCATCGACGCGGCCAACGAGCTGGGCGACCGGCTCCGCTCCGGCCACTACGACGCGGTGGTCGGCATCGGCGGCGGCAAGACCATCGACACCGCCAAGTACGCCGCCACCCGGTACGGCATGCCGATGGTGACCGTCGCGACCAGTCTCGCCAACGACGGCATCGCCTCGCCGACCGCCTCCCTCGACCACGAGGGCGGCAAGGGCTCGTACGGGGTGCACATGCCGATCGCGGTCATCGTCGACCTGGACTTCGTGGAGAACGGACCGGACCGACAGACCCAGGCCGGCATCGGTGACGCGGTGAGCAACATCAGCGCCTGCGCCGACTGGGAACTGGCCCACCAGGTACGCGACGAGCCGATCGACGGGCTGGCCGTGACCCTCGCCCGGACCGGGGCCGAGGCACTGATCAACCACCCCGGGACGATCAGCGACGACGGTTTCCTCACCACCCTCGCCGAGGCACTGATCCTGGGCGGCATCGCCAGCTCGGTGGCCGGGTCCACCCGTCCGGCCAGCGGCGGCGACCACGAGATCTCGCACGCCATCGACCGGCTCTACCCCGGCACCGCCGCACACGGTGAGCAGGTCGGGCTCGGTGCCCTGTTCTGCACCTTCCTGCGCGACGAACCGGAGCGCTTCGCCCAGCTCGCCGGCTGCCTGCACCGGCACGGCCTCGCCGTGGACCCGGCCGGGCTGGGGCTGACCGACGACCAGTTCGTCGAGGCCGTGCAGTACGCCCCCCGCACCCGCCCGGACCGCTACACCATCCTGGAGCACCTGGCGATGTCGCCTACCGAGACGCGACAGCGACTGGCAGACTACGCCGGTGCACTCCGCGACCACCTTGACTGAATCGTCCCGTCCCACCGTCGCCGACTTCCACCGGGTCAACCGGGGCGGCGGGCTGTTCAGCGAGTCGGTCAGCCAGTGGCTGGGGGCGGCGTTCGCGCTGGTCGCCCAGCGGCTCGGGCTGAAGCCCACCGCGCTGACCATCATGAACCTGGTGCTGGGGCTGGCCGCCTCGGTGACCGTGGTGGCACTCGCCGACCGGGTCGCCGCCGGGGACGTACCGGCCTGGGTGGTCGGGTTGGTCGCGCTGGTCGGCTGGCAGGTGGCGTACGCCCTGGACTGCGCCGACGGTCAGCTCGCCCGGGTGACCCGGCAGGGCAGCGCGGCCGGCGCCCGGGTGGACGTGCTCTGCGACGTGGCAGCGCAGATCGCCCTGGTGACCGCGCTGGGCACGGTGGCGGTGGCACAGCGCCCGTCGACGCCGGTCTGGCTGGTGGCCGCCTTCGCCGGCACCTGGATGGTCAACCTGGTCACCTCGGTGATGCAGGCCGGCCCGAACGCCGCCAGCATGGTCACCTCGACGTCCCTTCCGGTACGCCTCGCCAAGCTGGTCCGCGACTACGGCGCGGTGATCTTCGTGGCCGGACTGGTGCTGACGTTCGTCCCGGCGCTGACGTTCTGGGTGGTGGTCGCGTTCACCGTGGTCAACGGCGGCTTCCTGCTCGCCAGCATCGCCTTCTCCGCCCGCGCTTCGTTGCGCTGACTCCGCCCCCACCCCACCCGCCGATTGAGCAAGGGATTCGTGCACGACCCACTGGCGGGTCGGCCGCAAACCACTTGGTCAACACGGGGCCACCGGTTGAATCACCCACCATCACCTGCTCGTCGTGCGCAGTGTTGTCGGTCGTGTAACGCCTGGGGATCTGCCGGACATGGAGTGGCATGCGGTCGACTCGGTTTGAACGGGAGTATGCAGCTCACTACAAGTCGATCTTCGCATACACACTGCGCCGCACCGCTGACGTGCAGGACGCCCGTGACGTTGTCGCCGAGGTCTTCCTGACCGCGTGGCGGCGGTTGGACGACATGCCCGAAGGGCCGCAGGGGTTGCTGTGGCTGTACGGTGTCGCCCGGCGGACCCTGGCAAATCACGACCGTGCCCGGCGGCGCCACGAGCGGCTGGCCGCAAAGGTGCAGGCCCACGCCGCCTCGCCGGTGCTGGACACCGCAGCGGCGTATGACCGAGCAGATTCGGTGGCGGCGGCGTTCGGCCGCCTACGCCCGGACGATCAGGACATCCTCGGCCTCATCGCGGTGGAGGGCCTGACCCCCGCCGAGGCGGCTGGAGTGCTCGGTTACACGGCGGTGAATGTCCGTGTGCGACTGCACCGCGCCCGGATCCGCTTCGCTCGGGAGTTGAACGCGGAGGGCGTGATCATGTAGCGACATTTTGGCGGGTGTAACGCGGGGATGCGTGCCGGACATGAGAGGTGGAGAAGGAGGTAACGGAATGAGCGATCGGCTCACGAACCTTGTCAGACAGGCGATGGCGCTCGACGCGGAGCGCGTCTCGGCTCTCGACGACGCCGAGGCTCGCCGCGAGTTGCTTACGCGGATCGTCGACCAGCCGTTGCCGCCTCATCCGGCACCGCGCGCCGTGGGGCTTGCTCCGGTTCGCCGTCGTCAACGCTGGGCGGTGGGTCTTGTCGGAGGAACTGCCGTGGCGGTCGCCGCCTTCGTGGCGTTGGGCGGGCCGGGAGACGACCCGAGGCCAGACGACTTCTCAACCTCCGGCGGCGCCGACGTCTTCGCGGGGCACCAAGCCGCACAGAGTTGCATGGAGTCCTACACCACGGCGGCATTGGCGCGGAGAGCCTTCGGCTTCGACGGGACGGTGGCCAACATCGGCTCCACCACCGGTACAACCCCCGGCTATGTGCCAGTGACCTTCAAGGTGCATCGATGGTTCCGAGGAGGTGCGGGCGCGACCGTCGTCGTCACGATGCCGCAACCGGAGGGTTCGTTCGGGCAGGACAACGTCGCTTACCAGACGGGGTCGCGGCTGCTGGTCTCGGGGGAGCCGCGCTTCGGCGGCATGCCGCTGGCCGATCCGGTCGCCTGGGCCTGCGGATTCACCCGCAGCTACACGCCCGCTGAGGCGGCTGTGTGGCGGGAGGTGTTCCACTGAGTCACCCAAGGCCAGACTACGGAATATTACCGACAGTATTTATCCACTCACTCATAGCAGCGGTGACGCGACTGCAACCCACGCCACCGACTACCGAAGGTAACGACTAACCAATGGGGGCGACACCCCCGGAGCACATCTCCCCACTAAAAAAATATTGACGTACTACGATTTCCCTGGAGCGCGCTTCCGGCAACAAAGCATGGCTGGGGTATTGGCCCACCACAGCCGCCGTTGTCCCCTCTTCCGGCAAGGAGAAGAATGAGCATCGTCTCCAGGATGCCTCGCGGTCTGTTTCGGACGGCCGCGATCGTCGCCTCCGCCACGCTCGTCAGCGCCACGGCGCTCGTCATGACAGCAGCCCCCGCATCGGCCTACGCACTGCACGGGTGCAAGGTCTCCAGCACCACGGTCCAGTGGACCGACGGCACAGGTGGTGGCGCCTACGGCACCGTGGCGCAAAGCAGTGCCTCGGCCTGGCAAGCGACCTCGACGCCGATCTACTTCTCGAAGGTCGCGTCAGGTGGGCACGTCGGCATCAACATCGCCAACTACGGCAACGTCAGCTACGACGGCATCACCCAGAAGATCAGCGGCGGCAACCCGGTTTGCGGTAGCGGTGGCACCTGGACCACCAAACTCACCGCGACCTGGAACACCTATCACGCCGACGGCTACTCGGCGGCGAAGAAGCAGAGCGTGATGGCGCACGAACTCGGCCACGTCCTCGGGATAGCCCATAGCGGCATCGGTCCATGCGTCAGCGTTCCCCTGGCGTACCCCACGACCGACTTGCGTTACGACAGCTGTCTGATCAATACCCCGAAGGCCGACGACGTCGCCGCGGCAAACTTCATCTACTGAGCGGAGACCCGTACATGCTGAAGAAACTCGCCTTGGTAGTAGTAGCTGCCGCGCTTCTGGCCGGCTGCGGTAGCGCACCCGGCGGTGAGATCGCAGCGCAGCCGGAAGGCCAGACTGAATTGAGTGCCAGCCGGGTCAAGGACTACACCTCCCTGGCTGAACTACGGGCGGAGAGCACAGCGATTATCCGGGCGACCGTGGAGTCGTCCACCAGGGACAAGCTGAAGGACCTGCCTGTCACGATCTCGAAGGTGCGCGTGCGGGAAGTGCTCTGGGGCAAGGTGCCCTCGGATGTGCTGGCCGTGCAGCAGGCCGGCGACGAGACCATGCAGCTGCACGACACCGGCGAGATCCTCGCCAAGGACCGGGAGTACCTGCTGTTCGTCAAGCCCTTCGAGCTGAAGCCCGGCGAGCACACCGGCCGCTGGCTGATCACTGGTGACCAGGGCACGTTCGCACGCAGCAACGACGGATCCACCTTCCAGTTCGCTGGTGCTGGCAGTCCGCCGGAACTGCCAAGAACCTTCCGGGCCACTGCCGTCGAGTCCGGTACGTTCCTCAACTGATCGAGATCCCGTCGCGGGGGGGGGCCCCCCCCCCCGCCCCCCCCCCCCCCCCCGGGCGGGCGGCCCCCCCCGCCCCCCCCCCCCCCCCCCCCCCCACCCCGGGGAGCGCGGA
>NZ_JBITJH010000015.1:0-178638 GCF_044459745.1 Micromonospora sp. NPDC050187 | reverse complement strand
CTGCGCCCGCTCCGCGGACGACAACCGTCTCCCTGGCATGAACCCTCATCCTCACGAGAATCCACCCCGTTGCAACAACCACTTGAACCCAAGGCTGCGGAAACCTCGATATGCCGCAACCTGAGTCGATCACCGCACCAACCAGCGACACCGGGCAGGAGACGATGACCAGCGATTCTGGGCAGCGCGACCGGCCTGCCGGGGCGAGCGTGTAGACGGCGGAGGGCAGGTCCACCATGGGGCCGGCCCTCAGGTCGTGCTACTCGGACCCGAACCTGCCGGGACGCCGGTATTCGGCGTTCGGCGGAAGAGCGCTACTTCTCATCGACCAGCTCGGGCTCCGTCCCGGCCACGACGGGGAGTGCACCCGCCGGCTGCCGCGATGAGGCGACAACTGGGACGAGTGCGACCGTAGAGACGACTCAGGGCCGGTCCCGTGGGGCCGGCCCTGTTCGTTTACCCTGCTCAGAGCGGAGGATACGAGATTCGAACTCGTGAGGGTGTGAACCCAACACGCTTTCCAAGCGTGCGCCCTAGGCCTCTAGGCGAATCCTCCGTCGAACAGGATACAGGTCCCGTCCGGCTCGTTCACCCCACCACCCCCTGAAGATCGTCTCGGGGTCGGGTAGGCTGGGTGCACCTCCCGTGCGGCGGTACCTCGTGAACCTCCCCAGGGCCGGAAGGCAGCAAGGATAAGCGAGCTCTGCCGGGTGCACGGGAGGCCTTTTCGTCTCCGGTGCCCGATAACGTCTCCTCCGGTCGGCATCCGGCCGGCGGGGTGGGTGGTCACCCGTGGCAGGCCGGCGCAGAATGGCTCGGTCGAGAGGAGGCGGGACGGGTGGCACTGGCGCTCTACCGCAAGTACCGGCCGCGAACGTTCGCGGAGGTCATCGGGCAGGAGCACGTGACCGAGCCGCTGTCGCAGGCGTTGCGTAGTGGCCGGTTGAACCACGCGTACCTCTTCTCCGGCCCCCGGGGCTGCGGCAAGACCTCCAGCGCCCGGATCCTGGCCCGTTCGCTCAACTGCGAACAGGGTCCCACCCCCGAGCCGTGCGGCCAGTGTGGCTCCTGCCGGTCGCTGACCAGCGACGGCGCCGGCTCGATCGACGTCATCGAGATCGACGCGGCCAGTCACGGTGGCGTGGACGACGCCCGTGAGCTGCGCGAGAAGGCCTTCTTCGCGCCGGCCAACAGCCGATTCAAGATCTATGTCATCGACGAGGCGCACATGGTCTCGTCGGCCGGCTTCAACGCCCTGCTCAAGCTGGTCGAGGAGCCCCCGGAGTACGTCAAGTTCATCTTCGCCACCACCGAGCCGGAGAAGGTCCTCGGCACGATCAAGTCGCGGACCCACCACTACCCGTTCCGGCTGATCCCGCCGAAGGTGCTCCGGCCGTACCTGGAGCAGCTCTGCGAGGCCGAGGGGGTCACGGTCGACCCGGCGGTCTTCCCGCTGGTGGTCCGGGCCGGTGGTGGCAGCGCCCGGGACAGCCTCTCCGTGCTCGACCAGCTCATCGCCGGGGCGGGACCGGAAGGGGTCAGCTACGCCCGGGCCGCCGCCCTGCTCGGCGTCACCGACTCCGCGCTGATCGACGAGATGTGCGACGCCCTCGCCGCCGGGGACGGCGCGGCGGCGTACGCCACCGTCGACCGGGTTGCCGAGGCCGGGCACGACCCTCGTCGCTTCGCCTCCGACCTGCTCGAACGCCTCCGCGACCTGATCGTGCTCCAGCAGGTGCCGGAGGCCGCCGACAAGGGCCTGATCGACGGCCCGGTCGATCAGGTCGAGCGGATGACGGCGCAGGCCCAGCGGCTCGGCCCGGCGACGCTGTCCCGCTGCGCCGACATCGTGCACAACGGCCTGGTCGAGATGCGCGGCGCCACTGCCCCCCGGCTGCTGCTGGAGCTGATCTGCGCCCGGATGCTCCTGCCCGGCGTCGACGACTCCGCCGGTGGCCTGCTGCAACGCCTGGAGCGGATGGAACGCCGGCTCACCCTGGGCGTTCCCGCCCTCGGCCCCGCCGTCGACGCTGCGCCGGCCCACGTCGAGTCCGCCGCTTCGGCCCACTCCGAGCCCGCTCCGGCCCGCCCGGAAGCCGCACCCGCCCCGGTGGCTCCGGTGACCGACCGGGGCGCACCTCCGCCGTCGCGGAGCACCGCTGTGGAACGCGCTCCGGCCGGCGCCGAACGGGTGCCGACCGCCGCCGCTCCCGAGCCGGCCGCGTCGCGCCGGGCGGTGCCACCGGAGGCGGTCATGCCGGACCCGGTCACCCCCGCCCCGCCCCGCCCTGACGCTCCGCCCTCGGGAACGGTCGACGCGGTCTCGGTCCGCCGGGTCTGGGGCGACGTCGTCGGCAAGGTCAACCGGAGCCACAAGAAGATCGCCGCGCTGATGCGAGACGCGGTCGTCCGTGACCTGGACGGTGACACCCTGGTGCTGACCGTGAAGTCGGCGGTCCTGGCCAGGATGTTGACCGACCACGCCCAGGTGCTCACCGACGCGCTCTACGAGGAACTCGGCGGGCGCTGGCAGATCCGGTGCGAGGTGGCCGGTGAGCGGGGCGGCTCCCGGGCGTCCGCCGGGCCGTCCCGGCCGGCTGCCGCAGCGCCCCCACCCGCACGGTCCGCCCCGTCGTCACCGGCGGCGCGACCGGCTGCTCCGGATCGGTCCGGCCCCCCGGCCGGCGCGGCGCCGCCCGCCCACCCTGAGGGAGACGGCGGCGGGTCGGCCGGTGCCGAGGAGGACTGGCCCGAACCGGCCCGTCCTGGTGGTGCCGCGCCCGGCGGGGCCGAGGACTGGCCGGAGCCCGCGCGTCCCGGCGGGACCGCCGCCACGCCGGACGTCCCGAACGGGCGGCCCGCACCGGCCGTTCCGGGCGGGACCTCCACGCCGTCCGCTCCGCCACCGCCCCGGGCCGCCGACAGCGCCGCACCGGCGTCCCGGTCCGCCGCGTCCACGCCCCCACCGGCACCGGCCGGTGCGGGAACCGCCCCGGTGAGCAGTGCGCTAGCCGCCGCACGGGCCGCCGCAGCAGGTCGGGCGGTGCGTCCCGACAAGGCGGTCCGGAAGACGGCGGACGACGAGTTCGCCGGGGAACCGCCCTACGACCCGGACTACGACGGCCCGCTGCGCGGCGGCGGCCGGGCGAACGGGACCGCCGGCAGGGCGCCGTCGGGGGCAGCGGCTCCGCAGCCGGCCGTCCCGAACTACGAGGGCTTCGATCCGGGGGACGAGCCGCTCGACGACGTGATCGACGAGAAGGCCGCCCGGCAGTCCAGCGAGGAGCAGGCGGTGCAGCTGCTCCGCGAGGTGTTCGGCGCCGAGAAGATCGACGAGGTCGACGCCCGGTAGGGCGCGGTGCCGGTCAGGCCGGTAGGGCGCGGCGCGCTGCCGGTCAGGGCAGCCAGGCGGGCAGACCGTGCGGGTGGGCGTCGGCGAGCAGCCGTTCCGGGCGGTCTCCGAGCCGGATCCGCAGCTGGAAGCGGGAGCCGTCCACCGGGCCCGGCTCGAACGACACGTGCGCGACCGGCGCGCCGCTGCCGGCCAGCCGGTCGATCTCGGTGCTGACCCGCCGCCACTCGTCGGCCGGCACGTACTGCCGCATCACCGAGTGCCAGATCACGGTGAGGACGTCCGGGCGGGGACCGACGCCGGCGAGGAAGTCGGCCGCCCCGGCGGCGTGCATCCGCACCGGCAGGCGTCCGGCCAGCTCCAGCGCCCCGGCCAGCCGCGCCGCGCGGGTGGTGTGCTCCGGCCAGAGGTACGCCCGCAGCGCGAGCGCGTCCGCGGGGTCGCCCGGGTCGAGCGGGTCGGGATCGCAGCCGAGCCGCTCCACCACGGTCACCTCCGGGTACGCCCCGGCGGCCTCCTGGAGCCAGCCCGGCACCGTGCCCCGCCAGGCGTCGGGCAGCCGGACCGGGGAGTCGACCGGTCCCCAGGCGAAGTCGTCCGCCTCGACCCGGAACCGGTCGGCGCGCAGGTTCAGCCCGCCGCTGGCCCCCAGCTCGACCAGGCGTACCGGCAGGTCGCCCAGCTCGCCGAGGGCGTACAGCAGGCCGGTGATCAGCAGGTGCGCCCGCCCGACCTCGTTGGTCTGCGGCGGGCGGCGCAGCCACTGCCGCAGCGTGTCCGGCGAGCCGGCGACGGTGTCCCGGAACGCCGCCCAGCAAGCGTCCGCGTCCCGGGGGCGGTACGCCCCACCGGCGCTCGGGTAGTACCGGGCCAGTTCCGGGGCGGCCCCGGTGAGCACCAGGGCGTGCACCCCACCGAGCAGGCGCAGCGACACGGCCGCCCCGGCGGGCGCGTCCTCGTACCCCTGGAGGACGGTGGCGCACGGCCCGCCGGCGCGGACGTCGGCGGCGGCCCGGACGAGCAGGTCGGCGTAGAGCCCGGCGGCCATTTGCGCGCACGCGCGGGCCTGCTGTCCCATGGCCTCGGCGGTCTGTTCCCGGGACATCGGCGCTCCCTCCGGTGGGCTCACCGTGATCGTGCACCGGAACGCGCCGCGGCGGAAAGCACCGCGCGGAGCGAGGCTGCTCACAGCGGTTAGGCTGGCGGCGGCCGAGTGGGACGAGTGCGAGAAGGAGCCATCCGTGCGCCCAGGTGGACAGCCGAACATGCAGCAGATGCTGAAGCAGGCGCAGAAGATGCAGCAGCAGATCGCCAAGGCGCAGGCCGAGCTGGCCGAGGCGGAGCTGACCGGCACCGCCGGCGGTGGCCTGGTCACCGCGACCGTCTCCGGATCCGGGGACCTCAAGGCGATCCGGATCGACCCGAAGGCGGTCGACCCGGAGGACGTGGAGACCCTGGAGGATCTCGTCGTCGCGGCCGTGCACAACGCCACCGAGGCGGCTCGGGAGCTGACCGAGCAGAAGATGGGCCCGGTGGCCGGCGGCATGGGTGGCCTCGGCCTGCCCGGGTTCTGAGTCGCTGCATGTACGAGGGTGCCATCCAGGACCTGATCGACGAGCTGGGACGGCTGCCGGGCGTCGGCCCGAAGAGCGCCCAGCGGATCGCCTTCCACGTCCTCTCCGCCGACCCGGCCGACGTCAACCGGCTGGCCGGCGCGTTGCGCAAGGTCAAGGAGCTGGTGCGGTTCTGCACGAGCTGCTACAACGTCGCCGAGTCCGAGCAGTGCCGGATCTGCCGCGACCCGCGCCGTACCGACGAGGTGCTCTGCGTGGTCGAGGAGCCCAAGGACGTGGTGGCGATCGAGCGGACCGGTGAGTTCCGGGGCCGCTACCACGTGCTCGGTGGGGCGATCAACCCGCTGGAGGGGATCGGTCCGGACAATCTCCGCATCCGGGAGCTGTTGGTCCGGCTCGGCACCGGCACCGTCCGGGAGCTGATCCTCGCCACCGACCCGAACACCGAGGGTGAGGCGACCGCGACGTACCTGGCCCTGATGGTCAAACCGATGGGCATCGCGGTGACCCGGTTGGCCAGCGGCCTGCCGGTCGGCGGCGACCTGGAGTACGCCGACGAGATCACCCTGGGGCGTGCGTTCGAGGGACGGCGCGCCGTCTGAGAAGTCCGCAGTGGACCGACGCCACCCACCCCGGTGGCGTCGGTCCACTGTGGTGGGACCAATCCGTCCGGGTCTGACATGGCCCGGCCGGGCTCGACATTCGATGTAACAAATTCGTATAGGTGAACCGGGGCGAACCGTCCCATTCCAGGGCGGAAAACGGGCCCATCCGGCGCGCGTCGCAGCGGTAAAGACACGATCCGGTACCAACAGCTTCGTCAATAGTTCCGGGGAAGTCCGAACGGGGGCTAAGGTCACCGCCATCGGTGACCCCTGTCACCAGGTTGTCCGTACCCCCTAGGACGAGGTGAAGCACCCATGCGTGCACCCAGGTCGAAGGTCGCGCTGGCGGCCGTCGCGGCCGCGGCCCTCGCGGTAGCAGGCTGCGCCGAGAGTGACCGCGGCGACGACTCCGGCGGTAGCAAGAAGGACACTCTCGTCTTCGGCGTCGCCGGAGACCCGAAGGTGCTCGACCCCAGCTTTGCCAGCGACGGTGAGTCGCTGCGCATGGCGCGTCAGGTCTTCGAGACCCTGGTCCGCCCCGAGGAGGGCGGCACCAAGGTGACTCCCGGCCTGGCCGAGTCCTGGACGCCGGACGCGGCCGGCACGACCTGGACCTTCAAGCTCCGCTCCGGCGTGAAGTTCCACGACGGCACCGACTTCAACGCCGAGGCCGTCTGCGTCAACTTCAACCGCTGGTACAACGCCACGGGCCTGATGCAGAGCCCGGACGTGACCCCGTACTGGCAGGACGTCATGGGCGGCTTCGCCAAGAACGAGGACCCGGAACTGCCGACGAGCCTCTTCAAGTCCTGCACCGCCAAGGACGCCACCACGGTCGACCTGGCATTCACCCGGGTCTCCAGCAAGATCCCGGCCGCGCTGATGCTGCCGTCGTTCTCCATGCACAGCCCCAAGGCGCTTGAGCAGTACCAGGCGAGCACCGTCAGCGGCACCGCCGAGGACATCAAGTACCCCCCGTACGCGACGGAGCACCCGACCGGCACCGGTCCGTTCAAGTTCAAGTCCTGGGACATCGCCAACAAGACGCTGACCCTGGAGCGGAACGAGGACTACGCCGGCAGCAAGGCCAAGCTGAAGACCCTGATCTTCAAGACCATCTCCGACGAGAACGCGCGCAAGCAGGCGCTGCGCTCCGGTGACATCCAGGGGTACGACCTGGTCGGCCCGGCCGACGTCGAGCCGCTGAAGGGCGAGGGCTTCAACCTCCTCACCCGCCCGGCCTTCAACATCCTCTACCTGGCGATCAACCAGAAGGGGAACCCGAAGCTGGCCGACGTCAAGGTCCGGCAGGCCATCGCGCACGCCCTCAACCGGCAGGCGCTGGTCGACTCGAAGCTGCCCCCGGGCGCGAAGGTCGCGGAGAACTTCTTCCCGGACACCGTCGAGGGCTGGAACGGCAACGTCACCAAGTACGACTACAACCCGGAGAAGGCCAAGCAGTTGCTGGCCGAGGCGGGCGCGTCGAACCTGACCCTGCGGTTCCACTACCCGACCGAGGTCACCCGGCCGTACATGCCGAACCCGAAGGACATCTTCGAGCTGCTCTCGGCGGACCTGAAGGCGGTCGGCATCACCGTCCAGCCGATCCCGCTCAAGTGGAGCCCGGACTACCTGAACGCCACCACCTCGGGCAGCGCGCACGACATCCACTTCCTCGGGTGGACCGGTGACTACGGCGACGGCTACAACTTCATCGGCACCATGTTCGACCGGCCGAAGGACGAGTGGGGCTTCAACAACAAGCCGCTGTTCGACAAGTTCCAGAAGGCCGACACCACCGCCGACATGGGCGCCCGGGTCGAGCTGTACAAGGAGCTGAACGCGGACATCATGACCTTCCTGCCGGGTGTGCCGATCTCGCACTCGCCGCCGGCGATCGTCTTCGGCAAGGACGTGACGGGCGTCAAGGCGAGCCCGCTGACCGACGAGCGGTTCTCCACCGCCGAGTTCAAGTCCTGACCTGAAGCAAGGAACGCGGGCGGGCGCTGACCACAGCGCCCGCCCGCATCCCTCCGCACCCCTTCGAGGCCGCCGTGTTCCGGTTCATCGTCAGACGCCTGCTGCAGTTGATACCCACCCTGTTCGGGCTCTCCATCCTGCTCTTCATCTGGTTGCGCCGACTGCCCGGCGGTCCGGAGACCGCGATCCTCGGTGAGCGGGGCACTCCCGAGATGCGTGCCGCGATCCGCCGCAACCTCGGCCTCGACGAGCCGATCCTGGTGCAGTACGGCCGGTTCATCCGCCGGTTGGTCCGGCTGGACCTGGGCACCTCGACCTCCACCAAGCGGGAGGTCACCACGGAGTTCCTCCAGCGCTTCCCCGGCACCGTCGAGCTGACCGTGATGGCCATGATCATCGCGATCGGCGTCGGCATCCCGCTGGGCTACCTGGCCGCCCGTCGTCGCGGCCAGCTCCTCGACCACCTGTCGGTCGGCGGCTCGCTGATCGGCATCTGCATCCCGGTCTTCTTCCTGGCCTACGTGCTCAAGGCGATCTTCGCGGAGAACCTGGGCTGGTTCCCCTCCAGCGGCCGGCAGGACCCGACCATCGAGGCCACCCGCATCACCAACTTCTTCGTCCTCGACGGGCTGATGACCCGCGAATGGGACGCCGCCGCCGACGCCATCTGGCACCTGGTGCTCCCCGGCGTCGCGCTGGCGAGCATCCCGTTGGCCATCATCGTCCGGATCACCCGGGCCAGCGTCCTGGAGGTGCTCGGCGAGGACTTCGTCCGGACCGCCGAGGCCAAGGGCCTGACCGAGAACGTGGTCCGGCGGCGGCACGTGCTGCGCAACGCCATGCTGCCGGTGGCCACCTCGATCGGTCTGCTCGCCGGCGGTCTGCTCTCCGGCGCGGTGCTCACCGAGACCGTCTTCGCCTTCAGCGGCATCGGGGCGTTCGTCGCCGAGTCGATCAGCCAGCGCGACTACCCCGTACTCATGGGCTTCATCCTGATCATCGCGGTGGTGTACGTGCTGGTGAACCTGATAGTCGACCTCTCCTACAGCCTGATCGACCCGAGGGTGAGGGTGCGATGACCATCACCCCCGGCAAGAAGCGCGACAAGATCGACCGGCTCGCCGAACTCGCCGCCGTCCGCGACGACGAGCGTGGCGTCAGCCTCTGGCAGGAGGCGTTCCGGCGGCTGCGCCGCAACCCGGCCGCCATCGTCGGCGCGGTGATCCTGGCTCTCTTCGTTCTGGTCGCGGTCGTCGGCCCGTTCTTGGTGCCGTACGGGGCGACCGACTCGATCGGCATCCGGGAGGGTGTGGTCAAGTCCGGGCAGGGCATCATCCCCGGTCCCTCCGGCGAGCACTGGCTCGGCTACGACCACCAGGGCCGGGACGTGTTCAGTCGGATGATCGTCGGAGCCCGGCAGACCCTCCTGGTCGGTGTGGTCTCCACCCTGATCGGGCTCGCCGTCGGCGCGCTGATCGGCGGCATCGCCGGTGCCTCTGCCGGCCTCGGCGGCCGCTGGGGCCGCTGGGTGGACACCACCCTGATGCGCTTCGTCGACATGCTGCTGGCTCTGCCCAGCCTGCTGCTCGCGGTGAGCGTCGCCGCGCTGCTCGGGGCGAGCCTCACCACCGTGATGATCGCGGTCGGCGTGGTCTCCGTGCCGGTCTTCGCCCGGCTGCTGCGCGGCTCGATGATTGCGCAGTCCAACACCGACTACGTGCTGGCGGCGACCTCCCTCGGGGTGAAGCGGTCCCGGATCGCGATCACCCACGTGGTGCCGAACTCGCTCGCCCCGGTGATCGTCCAGGCCACCCTGACCCTGGCCACCGCGATCATCGAGGCCGCCGCACTCTCCTTCCTGGGCCTGGGCAACCCCGACTCGACGATCCCCGAGTGGGGTGTGATGCTGGCCGACGCACAGCCGTACCTGGGCATCCGGCCGGCGCTGGCGATCTACCCGGCGGTCGCCATCATCATCACCGCGCTCGGCTTCACCCTGCTCGGTGAGGCGATGCGCGAGGCTCTCGACCCGAAGCTCCGGAAGTGAGGTCGAAAATGGCACTGCTCGACGTGGACGACCTCTCCGTCACGTTCTCCCGCCGCGGCCAGCGCACCGTGCACGCCGTCGACGGGGTCTCCTTCTCGGTCGACGCCGGCGAGGTGGTCGGCCTGGTCGGCGAGTCCGGCTGCGGCAAGAGTGTCACCTCGCTGGCGATCATGGGGCTGCTGCCGAAGCACCGTGGCACCCGGATCGGCGGCAAGGCCGTCTTCGACGGCACCGACCTGCTCCAGCTCGACGACCGGTCCCGGCGCGACATCCGGGGCCGGGACGTCGCGATGATCTTCCAGGACCCGCTCTCCTCGCTGAACCCGGTCATCCCGATCGGACTCCAGGTGACCGAGGTGCTCACCCGGCACCGGGGCATGAAGGGGGACGCGGCGACGAAGGAGGCCGCCGAGCTGCTCGACCGGGTCGGTATCCCCGACCCGAAGCGGCGGCTCAAGGAGTACCCGCACCAGCTCTCCGGCGGGATGCGCCAGCGCGCCCTGATCGCCATGGCGGTGGCCTGCAAGCCCCGGCTGCTGATCGCCGACGAGCCCACCACCGCCCTCGACGTGACCATCCAGGCGCAGATCCTGGAGCTGCTCAAGGAGCTGGTCCGTGACTCGGACACCGCGCTGGTGATGATCACCCACGATCTCGGGGTGGTCGCCGGCATGTGCGACACGATCAACGTGCTCTACGGCGGTCGGGTGGTGGAGACCGCCCGACGCCGGCCGCTGTTCGCCCAGCCCAGGCACCCGTACACGGTGGGTCTGCTCGGTTCGGTACCGCGCCTGGACGCCGGGCGCGGCGAGCGCCTGACCCCCATCCCGGGCTCGGTGCGCGACCTGCTGCCCTGGCCGGAGGGGTGCGCGTTCGCCCCACGCTGCGCCCGCCGGGTCGACGCCTGTGTGGAGGGACCGCCCGAGCTGGTGCTGACCCACGACGGCCGCAGCTACCGCTGCGTCAACCCGGCCCCGGTCCCGGGCAGCGAACCGCCCGTCGGCACCCGCCGTGAGGAGGACAAGGCGTGACCGAGAACGAGATCCTCGTCGAGGTACGCGACCTGAAGGTGCACTTCCCGATCACCCGGGGTTTGCTCTTCGACCGGGTGGTGGGCCACGTCAAGGCGGTCGACGGGGTCGACCTGGACATTCCCCGGGGCCGGACGTACGGGCTGGTCGGCGAGTCCGGCTGCGGCAAGTCCACGCTCGGCCGGGCACTGCTCCAGCTCACGCCGCCCACTGGCGGCAAGGTGACCTTCGACGGCATCGATCTGACCCGGATGCCGCCGACCAAGCTGCGCGGCATGCGTCGCCGGATGCAGATGATCTTCCAAGACCCGATGTCGAGCCTGGACCCCCGGCAGAACGTCGAGTCGATCCTCACCGAGGGGCTCCACGCGCACGGCATCGGCGACGGTCGGGACGAGCGTCGCCGGATCATCAGCGAGACGCTGGACGCGGTGGGGCTGCCCCGCTGGGCGCTCTCCCGCTACCCGCACGAGTTCTCGGGCGGCCAGCGGCAGCGCATCGGCATCGCGCGGGCGCTGGTGCTCGGTCCCGAGCTGATCGTCGCCGACGAGCCGGTCTCCGCCCTGGACGTCTCGATCCAGGCGCAGGTGGTGAACCTCCTCGACGAACTCCAGGAGAACCTCGGTCTCACCTACCTGGTGATCGCGCACGACCTCGCGGTGGTGCGGCACATCTCCGACGTGGTGGGCGTGATGTACCTGGGTGCGCTGGTCGAGGAGGCGCCGAGCGACCGGCTCTACACCGAGCCGCTGCACCCGTACACCCGGGCGCTGATGTCGGCGGTGCCGGTGCCGGACCCGGACGTGGAGGACCGGCGGGAGCGGATCCTGCTCGCCGGCGACCTGCCCTCACCGGCCAACCCGCCGTCCGGCTGCCGGTTCCACACCCGCTGCCCGTGGGCCCAGCCGACCCGCTGCGCCGACGAGCGGCCGGTGCTGCGGCAGATCGGCCGCAGCCGGGTCGCCTGCCACTGGGCGGAGCAGATCTCCAGCGGCGAACTGCGCCCGCACCGGGTGGACGCCGAAATCGTCCGCCCGGCCGGCGAGGGCGAGGCACCCGGCGTGGTCTCCGCGCCGACCGAGCCCGGCTCGTACGTGTGAGCTGGTAGCCGTACGTGTGAGGTGGTACTGATACGTGTGAGGTGGTAGCAGGGGACCCTTGTTACCGCTTTTTGCGGAGGAAGGGTCCCCTGCAACCACCTCAGCGGGCGGGGCCGGCGTGGCCGGTCAGCCTTCGGGGCGGTGGAGCAGTCCGACGGCGACGCCGTGCACGGCGTCCAGCCCCGACACGTCCGGCAGCGCAACCCGGCCGCCGGTCACCGTGTACCACTCGTCGGCCTCCCGGTACTGCACCCGGAGGGTGACCTGACCGGCGGCGAACTCGGTGCGCAGGGTCAGCTCCCCGGTCACCACGCCCACCTCGTCGGTCATCACCCCGCCGGGACCGGGCACGATGTCGGCGGTCCGGCTCTGCGGCTCGCCGGCCGGAGCTGCCATGGCCGTGTCCCCTGCCGGAGCTGACGGCGTTCCGTCCGCCGCCGGAGCCGGTGAGGTTCCGTTCCCCGGCGTGGCCGCCTCGGTACCGACCCGCTCACTCACGAGCACTCCTCCAACATGTCCGCCAGGGCGGTCTTCTCGGCACTGGTCACCGAGAGCTGCCAGTGGTGCTTGACCGTCACCCAGCTCTCGGCGTACTCGCACCAGTACGAACGGTTCGCCGGCTTCCACTGCGACGGGTCCTGGTCGCCCTTTGCCCGGTTGGAGGAGGCCGAAACCGCGATGAGCTGCGGCCGGGTCAGGTCGTTGGCGAACTCGCCCCGCCGCGTGTCGTCCCACTCGTGCGCGCCCGAACGCCACGCGTTCGCCAACGGCACCATGTGGTCGATGTCCACGTCGGACGGGTCGGTGAAGGCGCGGTTGTCGTACACGCTCTCCCAGCGGCCGGCGACCACGTTGCAGCCGGAGCGCTTGATGTCGCTGCCGTCCCGCTCCAGGACGCTGTCCCGGACGTCGCAGTTCTTGCCGGTGTCCCGCCAGTGCGGGAACCGTTCCCGACTGTAGCCCCGCATCGAACCGGCCTTCGCCACGGTCAGTGTCCCCAGCTTCTCGCTGGCATTGCCGCCGCTGCCCGGGGGCGGGGCGTCCGGTTCCGTCACGGTGACGCAACCGGCGGCGCCGACGGCGAGTACCGCGACGAACGCGGTCGCCACGAGGGCACGATGGCCTGTTCTGGTATGTGGAGACGACACCCTTCCAGCTTGCGGGGTCCCGGGGGATCCGCACGGCAACGGGGGTGCGGTTTCGGCGTTTCGTGGCAACTCTCATATCCGAAGAGGCAGATTGGAGACCATGAACGCCGACTCGGCCACCCTGCGGACCGGCACCGCCGCCGGGCGGGGAACGCTGCTCGCCGCGATTCTCGCCTCCGGCATGGTCTTCCTGGACTCGACGGTGGTGAACGTGGCCCTGCCCCGGCTCGGCGCCGACCTCGGGGCGACCGTCGCCGATCTCCAGTGGACGATCAACGGCTACGCGCTGATGCTCGCCGCGTTCGTCCTGCTCGGCGGGGCCCTCGGTGACCGCTTCGGCCGACGCCGGGTCTTCCTGTACGGCGTACTCTGGTTCGCCCTCGCCTCGGTGCTCTGCGGCCTGGCACAGGGCACCGGCTGGCTGATCGCGGCCCGGATCCTCCAGGGTGCGGGCGGTGCGTTGCTCACCCCCGGCTCGCTGTCGGTGCTCCAGGCCAGTTTCCACCCCGACGACCGAGGTCGGGCGATCGGCACCTGGGCCGGCCTCTCCGGCGTCTCCACCGCGCTCGGTCCGTTCGTCGGCGGCTGGTTGATCGACACCTTCTCCTGGCGGTGGATCTTCTTCGTCAACGTGGTTCTCGCCGTGCCGCTGGTGCTGGTAGCGCTGCGATGGATGCCGGAGAGTCGCGACGAGGACGTCTCCCGTCGCGGCGTGCCCGGGCACCGCCGTCGGTTCGACGTGCTCGGGGCGTTGCTCGGCGCGCTCGGCCTGGCCGGGGTCACGTACGCACTGATCGACGCCCCCGGCCGCGGACCGACCGCTCTGCCGGTACTGGGCGCGGCGCTGGTCGGGGTGATCGCGGCAGCGGCCTTCGTGCTGGTCGAGCGGCGACGAGGGGAGGGGGCGATGCTGCCGCCCACCCTGTTCCGCAGCCGGCGCTTCACCGTGCTGAACGCGTTCACCGTGGCGGTGTACGCGGCGCTCGGCGGCTTCACCTTCTTTCTCGCCGTCCACCTCCAGAACGTGGTCGGCTGGTCGGCGCTGCGGACCGGGCTGGCCACCCTGCCGATGACCCTGCTGCTCCTGGTCGGTTCGGCCCGCGCCGGAGCGCTCGCCGGGCGGATCGGCCCCCGACTGCCGCTGGCCGTCGGGCCGGTGCTCGCCGCCGCCGGTCTGCTGCTCCTGCGTGGGGTCGGACCTGGCGCCTCGTACTGGACGGACGTGCTGCCCGGGGTGGCCCTGTTCGGCCTCGGTCTCACCCTGGTGGTGGCGCCGTTGACCGCCTCGGTGCTGGCCGCGGTCGCCGACCGGTTCGCCGGGGTGGCCAGCGGCTTCAACAACGCCGCCTCCCGCGTCGGCGGCCTGCTGGCGGTGGCCGCGCTGCCCCTGTTGGTGGGCCTCTCCGGCACCGGCTACGAGCAGGCCGCCGAGCTGACCCACGCCTACCGGGGCGCGCTGCTCTGGTGCGCGGGGCTCCTGCTGGCCGCCGCCCTGCTGGCCGGGCTCCTGCTGACCGGTGCCCCGGCCGCCGAGTCGACCGCCGCCGGGCAGGAGCGGGACGCGAGGCGGGGCTAGCCGTCGAGCAGGCAGACCGCGTCGCCCCGGTCGTGCCAGGTGGGCCGGACACGCGGAAGAGTCCGGGCAAACCGCGTCGCCCCGGTCGTGCCAGGTGGGCCGGACACGCGGGTGAGTCCGGGCAAACCGCGTCGCCCGGTCGTGCCGGGGCGCGCGGATCGGACCCGGATACGAGGAAGGGTCCCCGCGCGACGGCGGGGACCCTTCCTAGGCGGCGTCTCGAGATGCCGCGCCGGCCCTCAAGCAGGCGGGATGCTCAGCGACGGGCGCGGTTGACCGCGCTGGTCACCGCCTTCACGGAGGCGGTGACGATGTTCGCGTCCATGCCGACGCCCCAGACCGTACGTCCGTCGACCTCGCACTCGACGTACGCGGCGGCCTGGGCGTCACCGCCGGAGGAGAGTGCGTGCTCGTGGTAGTCGAGCACCCGGACCGCCACGCCCAGCGACTGCAACGCGTTGACGTACGCGTCGATCGGGCCGTTGCCGACCGCCGCCAGGGCCCGGCGCTCCCCGCCGAAGTCGACCTGGGCGGAGATTTCGACCTTGCCCTCGGTGGTGCCGATCGTGTAGTCGGCCAGCGACACCACCGGCGTGGTCTGGTGGTCGACCAGGTACTGGCTGGCGAAGATCTTCCACATCGTGGCGGGGTCGACCTCGCCGCCGCCGTGATCGGTGACCTGCTGGACCACCCCGGAGAACTCGATCTGGAGCCGACGGGGCAGGTCGAGCTGGTGCTCGGTCTTCATGACGTATGCCACACCGCCTTTGCCGGACTGCGAGTTGACCCGGATGACCGCCTCGTAGGTGCGGCCCAGGTCCTTCGGGTCGATCGGCAGGTATGGCACCGCCCAGGCGAACTCGTCGACCGGCACCCCGGCCGCCGCCGCGTCGGCGTGCAGCGCGTCGAAGCCCTTCTTGATCGCATCCTGGTGGGAGCCGGAGAACGCGGTGTAGACCAGGTCACCGGCGTACGGGTGGCGCTCGTGCACCGGCAGCTGGTTGCAGTACTCGACAGCCCGCTTGATCTCGTCGATCCGGGAGAAGTCGATCTGCGGGTCGACGCCCTGCGAGAAGAGGTTCAGCCCCAGCGTCACCAGGTCGACGTTGCCGGTGCGCTCGCCGTTGCCGAAGAGGCAGCCCTCGACCCGGTCCGCCCCGGCCAGCAGGCCCAGCTCGGCGGCGGCCACACCGGTGCCCCGGTCGTTGTGCGGGTGCAGGCTGAGCACCAGGCTGTCCCGGCGGGGCAGTCGCCGGTGCATCCACTCGATCGAGTCGGCGTACAGGTTCGGGGTGGCCATCTCGACGGTGGCCGGCAGGTTGATGATCAGCGGTCGGGCCGGCGTCGGGTCGATCGCGTCGATCACCGCCGCACAGACCTCCAGCGCGTAGTCCAGCTCCGTGCCGGTGTACGACTCGGGGGAGTACTCGTAGAAGATGTCGGTGTCCGGGGTGTGGATCTCGGCGTACTTCCGGCACAGCCGGGCACCCTGCGTGGCGATGTCGGTGATGCCCGCGCGGTCCAGCCCGAACACCACCCGGCGCTGGAGCGTCGAGGTGGAGTTGTAGAAGTGGACGATCGCCCGCTTCGCGCCGCGCAGCGACTCGAAGGTCCGGTCGATCAGGTGTTCCCGGCACTGGGTGAGCACCTGGATGGTGACGTCGTCCGGGATCAGGTCCTGCTCGATGAGCTGTCGGACGAAGTCGTAGTCGGTCTGGCTGGCCGACGGGAAGCCGACCTCGATCTCCTTGTAGCCCATCTGCACCAGCAGCTGGAACATCCGGCGCTTGCGCTCCGGGGACATCGGGTCGATGAGCGCCTGGTTGCCGTCGCGCAGGTCGACCGCGCACCAGCGGGGGGCGGCCTCGATGTGCCGGCCCGGCCACTGCCGGTCGGGCAGGTCGATCCGGAACTGCTGCTGGTACGGCTGGTACCGGTGGTACGGCATGCGGCTGGGCTGCTGCCGGGCGATCGGGTCGGCGGCGGCGGAACGGGTGTCGTGGGTGGCGGGGTCGACGGTTACCCGGGAATCGGGTTCGACATCGTTGGTGCCGGCGGACTGGGCCATGGCGGAGTGCTCCCGTTGATCATGTGGCGTCAGCGTCGAGAGGTCGGCGTCAGTGCCGACGATCGGAGATCGGACCCGGATCGGTCCGGACGAATTCGGTGTGCTGGACGGCGCGCGTCAGACCCGCGACGAGGTGCCGGCCGGATGGGCCTCGTCGCGGCAAGGAAGGAGGAGGCTCGCCTGCCACATGATATTGGTGACCCTACGTGATCAGGTTGGCTCACGGAAATGACCTTCCGGACTATGAGACGAAGCCGACAACCTCCAGCTCAGCCCGGCGACGGCCCGAGCAGCAGATCGGTGGCGGGACACCGGTGGCGCAGTTCGGTCTCCCGTCGGCGCAGGTCCTCGGGAAGGGAGAGCGGGTCGCCGAGTCGGCCGATCGCCACCACGACGTGCGGGCGGACGTCGTCGGGCAGCGCCAGATCGACGGCGAGGCCGGCCCGGTCGAAGCCGGTCATCTGGTGCACGTGCAGGCCGAGGGTGCCGGCCTGCACGGTCAGGTGCGCCACCGCCTGCCCCAGGTCGTACGCCGCCTGGGCCTGGTCGTACGCCGCCTGTGCCCGGTCGTACGCGGCGGGCCCGGGAACGTCGGCGGCCCGCGCCGGTGCGGCCGGGGCGGGGGTGGCCACGGCCGGTCCCGTCGGCAGCCGGTACGCGCCGAGGAGCAGGGCCGAGGCCTGTCCCGCCCAGCGCTGGTTCTCGACGGCCAGGTGCACGAAGAGCCGCTTGTACGCCTCGTCGGCGCGCCGGCCCAGGAGGAACCGCCATGGCTGACGGTTCCCCGCCGAGGGTGCCCAGCGGGCCGCCTCCAGCAGGGAGGCGGCCTCACCGTCGGTGAGTTCCGCCGACGGGTCGAACGCGTGCGGGCTCCAGCGTGCGGCGAGCAGCGGGGAGAGTTCGGCCATGGCTCCGAGCTTTCCTTACCGCGTCACCCATTGGAACGGAAGAGTGACCTGGTGTGATCAACCGCACCCGTGGCGTGACGGTGGTTCAGGGGGTGGGGGTGGGATCCGCGCTCGACTCTCCCGGGGTGGGGGTGGCGACGTCGACCGGTTCGCCCTCGGTCACCGGCCCGGTCAGCTGCACCGTCGCCGGGGCGGCAACGGGCGGGCCGGCCAGCCGGAGCGTGCCGAAGGCCGTCCGGACGGCGGTCGGCGTGCCGTCCGCGTCGTAGCAGTAGATCCCCACGTCGAGCGGGGGGTTGAGGGACGCCGAGGTGGACTCGACCGAGTAGCAGGTGCCGGTGGAATCGGGCAGCGGCCGGCTGACCGACACCGCGAGCGGGGCCTGGCGGTCGGTGAGGACGTCCAGCCAGTCGGTGAACGGGTGCTGCACCCGGGGGTCCAGCCGGCGGGGGATCGTGTCGTCCGGGTCGCCGAGGCGGACGCAGCCGGACGGCTCGGGACGGGCAGCCGAGGGCAGCGTGCACTGGAAGAGCCCCTCGGCGGTGCTGACCAGCGACACGTCCACCGTCCCGCCGAGCGCCCAGCCCGGGACGTCCACCCGCCAGCTGCCGTCGTTGGCGTTGGTCATGGTGATCGTCCGGGTGGACCCGTCGTCGGTGGTGAGGGTGTACTGGGCGGTCAGGTGACGGTCCTGGGCGGCTGCCGCGAGGGCGGCCAGGTCGTCGCGTGCGCCGTCGGCGCGGGCAGGTGTCGGGCTGCCGCCGGCGGGCTCGGGCGGTTCGGTCGGGGACTCCTCGGAGGCGCAGCCGGCCAGGGAGACGCCGGCGAGCAGGAGATGGACGGCGAGCGCGAGCAGGACGGTCGGTCGGCGGCGCGCGGCGTGGAGGTGGACACCGGTAGGCACCCGCCCATTCTCCGGTCCGGCACCGTCCTACGGGAGCCCGGAAGGCCGTGACGGGGGCGGCGTGTCGCACCGGCGGCCGATGTGGCGCGGACCGCTTCCGGCCGGATGGTGGGATCACCTGACCTGCCGGACAGGGTCGCCCGATACCCTGGGAGGGTCTGACCCGCGCCGCCGGCCACTCACCCGGCGGCGTCGGCACGCTCAGGGCTGCTGGGAGGGAGTGCGCCGTCGTGGCACTCGTGGTGCAGAAGTACGGCGGATCCTCCGTCGCCAACGCGGAGCGGATCAAGCGGGTGGCCGAACGGATCGTCGCCGCCCGTAAGGCCGGCGACGACGTGGTCGTCGTGGTCTCCGCTATGGGGGACACCACCGACGAACTGCTCGACCTGGCCAACCAGGTCAGCCCGCTGCCGCCGGGGCGGGAGCTGGACATGCTGCTCACCGCCGGGGAGCGGATCTCCATGGCGCTGCTCGCCATGGCCATCCACAACCTCGGGTACGAAGCCCGCTCGTTCACCGGTTCGCAGGCCGGCGTGATCACCACCTCGGTGCACGGCAGGGCGCGGATCATCGACGTCACCCCGGGCCGGCTCAAGGGCGCGCTCGACGAGGGCGCGGTGGTGATCGTGGCCGGTTTCCAGGGCGTCTCCCAGGACACCAAGGACGTCACCACGCTGGGCCGGGGCGGCTCGGACACCACCGCCGTGGCGCTCGCCGCGGCGCTCGACGCCGACGTCTGCGAGATCTACACCGACGTCGACGGGGTCTTCACCGCCGACCCGCGGATCGTGCCCAACGCCCGGCACATCAAGCAGATCACCTACGAGGAGATGCTGGAACTGGCCGCCTGTGGGGCGAAGGTGCTCCACCTGCGCAGCGTGGAGTACGCCCGTCGCGCGGGGTTGCCGATCCACGTCCGTTCGTCATACTCGACCAACACCGGCACCATGGTCACCGGATCGATGGAGGACCTCTCTGTGGAGCAAGCACTGATCACCGGGGTCGCCCACGACCGGAGCGAGGCGAAGATCACCATCGTCGGGGTGCCGGACGAGCCGGGAGCGGCCGGCCGGATCTTCGACACCGTGGCCGGCGCCGAGATCAACATCGACATGATCGTGCAGAACGTCTCCACCGAGGGCACCGGGCGGACGGACATCTCGTTCACCCTGCCCAAGACGGACGGCCCGACCGCGATGGCCGCGCTCAACAAGATCCAGGAGTCGGTCAAGTTCAAGGGCCTGCTCTACGACGACCACGTGGGCAAGGTGTCGCTGATCGGCGCCGGCATGCGCTCCCACCCCGGCGTGGCCGCCGGGTTCTTCGCCGCGCTCGGCGCGGCCGGGGTCAACATCGAGATGATCTCCACCTCGGAGATCCGGGTCTCCGTGGTCTGCCGGGACACCGACCTCGACGTGGCCGTGCGGGCCATCCACGACACGTTCGAACTCGGTGGTGACGAAGAAGCCGTGGTCTACGCGGGAACCGGGCGGTAACGCCGATGGCGCCGCTGCCCACCCTCGCCGTGGTCGGGGCGACCGGTGCGGTGGGCACCGTGATGTGTGAGCTGCTCTCCGCCCGGAAGAACGTCTGGGGCGAGATCCGGCTGATCGCCTCGCCGCGCTCGGCCGGACGGCGGGTGCGCTGCCGGGGCGAGGAACTGGTTGTCCAGGCGCTGACGGCGGAGGCGTTCGACGGCGTGGACGTGGCCATGTTCGACGTGCCCGACGAGGTCTCCGCCGAGTGGGCGCCGATCGCGGTCAGCCATGGCGCGGTCGCCGTCGACAACTCCGGGGCGTTCCGGATGGACCGCGACGTTCCGCTGGTGGTTCCCGAGATCAACGCGGAGCAGGTGCGCAACCGGCCCAAGGGGATCATCGCCAACGCGAACTGCACCACCCTCGCGATGATCGTCGCCGTCGCGCCGCTGCACCGCGAGTACGGCCTGCGCGAGCTGGTGCTCTCCTCGTACCAGGCGGTGTCCGGAGCGGGGCAGGCCGGGGTGGACACCCTGCACACCCAGCTCGGCAAGATCGCCGGGGACCGCGCCCTCGGCTCCCGCCCGGGCAACGTCCGGCAGGCCGTGGGAGACGAGCTGGGCCCGTTCCCCGCGCCGCTGGCGCTGAACGTGGTCCCCTGGGCCGGCTCGCTCGCCGACGGCGGCTGGTCCTCCGAGGAGATGAAGATGCGCAACGAGTCGCGCAAGATCCTCGGACTTCCCGATCTCAAGGTCTCCGCCACCTGCGTACGGGTGCCGGTGGTGACCGGGCACTCGGTGGCCGTACACGCCGTCTTCGCCGCCGAGGTGGACGCCGAGGGTGCCCGCGAGGCGCTGCGCAACGCGCCCGGGGTGATCCTGGTCGACGACCCGGCCTCGGGCGAGTTCCCGATGCCGATCGACGCGGTCGGCACCGACCCGTCCTGGGTCGGCCGGATCCGTCGCGCCCTCGACGACCCGCGCGCCCTGGACCTCTTCGTCACCGGCGACAACCTCCGCAAGGGGGCCGCCCTGAACACCGCGCAGGTCGCCGAACTGCTCGCCGCCGAGTTCCGCACCCGCTGAGCGGCGGCCACCGGCTTCGCCAGCCGGTAGCGAGCACCCGGCCGGCCGGTAGCAGGGAGCCTGTCAGGTGGTAGCAGGGGACCCCTGTTACCGCTTCTTGATGAGCAGGGGTCCCCTGCAACCACACCAGCAACCACACCAGCAACCACACCTGCACGCGCACCTTCCCGGGCACTCCGGTGGAAGGTCAGGCGGCGGCGAGCTGTACGCCGTCGCGTCCCCGGCGCTTGACCGCGTAGAGGGCCTGGTCGGCGCGGCGCAGCGTCGACTCGGGGGACTCGCCGGGCCGGGGGAGGGCCACCCCGACGCTGATCGTCTGGCCGGTGCCCCGGGCCGCCTGCGTGAGCCGCTCGGCGATCCGGACCGCCTCGTCCGGGCGGCTCACCTCGAGCACCGCCATGAACTCGTCCCCGCCGACCCGGTACAGCTCGTCCCCCTGGCGCAGTGCCGCCTCCAGCGCCCGAGCCAGCCCGACCAGCAGCCGGTCGCCCGCCTGGTGGCCGTACGTGTCGTTGACGCTCTTGAAGCCGTCCACGTCGATCGCCAGCAGAGCGGTACGCCCCGGCGTGACGGTGGCGATCCGCTCGCCGAACGGCCCGGTGTGCCGCAGTCCGGTGAGCGGGTCGGAGCTGGCCCGCTCGCGCAGCCGGGCCAGGGTGCGTAGCCGGTCCAGGGAGGTCCACGCCTGGCCGGCCAGCAACTCGATCAGGTTGACCGTGGTCGGGTCCGGCCGGAGCAGTCGCTCGTCGGCCACGAGCAGGACGCCACCGGCGTCGGGCGGCCCGAACGGCACGGTGATCAGCGTGCGGACGCCGGCCCGGGTCAGCGGCTGGTGGTCCTCGATCGGTGGGTGCCCCGCCTCGCCCAGGGTGTAGCCGGCACCGTACCGGTGCGTCCGGCTCATCATCCGCCCCAGCGGGCCCGGACCCGCCTCGACCAGCTCGGCCCGCACCCGGCCCTCCAGGTCGCCGGGTGTTCGGGGCGGGGCCCCGAGCCGGGGGCCGTCCGGGCCGGGCAGGACCAGTACGGCCGCAGAGAGCGTGGAGACGTCCCGGGCCGCGCAGATCGCCGTGGTCATCAGGTCCCACTCGGTCGGTGCGGCGGTCAGCGCGGCGGCGTGCCGGAGCATCTTCTCGCCGCGGGTCTCGGGCGGCGGGCCGCCCAGTGCCACGATCCGCGCGCCGAGTCGGGTGGCGATCCGTTCGGCGGTCTCCCGCCACGGGCCCAGCTCCACCGGCTCGCACCACTGGAGGTCCAGCACGCCGAGCGGCCGGCCCGCCGGGTCGACCACCGGTACGCAGATCTCGGCGGTCACGTCCGGCCGGACGGGGAGGTAGTCCGGGTCGTCGGCGACCCGCGCCACGGTGACCCCGGTGCCCGAGGCGTAGACCCGGCCGACGATCCCCGCCTTCGGCGGCACGGTGGCGTAGACCTGCCAGGAGCCGGTCGCCGCGACGCAGCGCAGCCGGTCGTGGACCTGGAGCAGGAGGGAGATGGTCGCCGGGGCGTACCGGGAGAGGGTGTCGACGGTCCACTGGCACGCCTCGACCGCGGTGGACGCCATCGGAAGGCGCACCGTGACGTCACGGATGACTCGATCCAGGTCCACGTGGGCGTCGTTCCAGGTCGGGGGTGGGTGAGCGGCCACCAGGCCGCACGACCAAGGGTACCCAGGTCATGCCGGCCGCCCCGGTGCTCGTACACACGTTCTATCCACAGGCTGTGGACGCGGGCTGTGGATACCCTGGGGCCGACCCGGGGAGGTGCCGATGTCGTCGGACCTGGTGTGGTACGTCGCCTACGGCTCGAACCTGCACGCCGCCCGGCTCGGCTGCTACGTCGGCGGTGGACGACCACCCGGTGGGCTGCGGACGTACCCGGGCTGCCGGGACCGCCGGCCGCCTCGCCGCAGCGTCCCGGTGTTCCTTCCGGGCGGGGTCTACTTCACCGGCGAGTCGCGGGCCTGGACCGGCGGGATGGCCTTCTACGACCCGGCGCTGCCGGGCATGGTCGCGGCCCGGGCGTACCTGCTCACCGCCGGGCAGTTCGCCGATGTCGCCGCCCAGGAGATGTACCGCCCGCCGGGCGCGGATCTGGCGGCGCTCGCTGCCGCCGTCAAGCGGGGCTCGGTGGCGGTCGGGCCGGGCCGGTACGAGACCCTGGTCTGCGTCGGCCATCGGGAGGGGTACCCGCTGCTGACGTTCACCGCGCCCTGGCGGGCCGGCGACGTCCCGTGGAACCCGCCCGCCGCGGCCTACCTCGGCCTGCTCGCCGCCGGGCTCGCCGAGTCGCACGGCTGGGCCGCCGACCGGATCGTCGACTACCTCGCGACGCGTCCCGGCGTGGTCGATCGGTGGGATCCGGCCGACCTGACGGAGACGGTCCGGCACGCGACGGCGGGAACGTGGACCGGTTCGGTCGGCGCGGTGTAGCGTCAACGCCGCGTGTCCACAGTCGACACCCTCCGGGCGGTGGCGGCCCGCCGCGCAGTCGGCGGGCGGTAACGGCGCGACGCATCGGCACCGGTGGTGGCCGTTGTTCCGGGTGGAACAACGGCCAGCGTACGCCTACCTGCGCATTTTCCCGGTAATCACCTACCGAATCCCGCTGTCGGCATGTCGGCGTGGTCACATCTGCCGCCGGCCGGCTCTCTCCCGGCCACCCGTGGACGATCTAGCGGGTGTTCACCCGTGCCGACCTGCGCGATCACCCTCAGTGCATAGGTATGCGCCGATCGCCTGAGTCATGTCGGCCGTTCGGTCGTGGTTGATCAACCGCCCAGTTGTTAGTTGCCCTCGCAGCTTTCTTGACGTCCACGACTGGTATCACCATCGATAGCCTCAGGCATTCTCACGGAAACGTGGGATCCCGTGCCGGCAGGACCGTCGCTGGCTTTCGGAATGTGGGGGAATCGTGAACAGCAGCCTGAACGACGAGAACCTTCCCATCAACAGGCGCATGCCTTCCGCGGGGCGTTGGGCGCTGCGCGACCTGGCAGCCCGCGACCAGCGGGACGCCGGCCGCTTCGGCTCGTTCGACGATGGCGGCGATCCCGTCATCGAGAACCCGGCCCGGCCGTACCACGGCCCGGGTGGCAGCTACGCCTGCCGCTGACCGAGCAGAAGCCACCGCCGCGCCGGCTCTGACGGGAGGCCGGCGCGGCGGCCCTCACCAGGACCACATCGTCGTACGGCCGGACTGCCGGCTGTGCGGCCGGACCGTCGGGTCGCCTCCGGGTGGTCGCACCTCGCGGCGGCCCGCTCCGCCCGTCGGGTCGCCTCCGTTCCGTCGATCATCCGAGGAGGAACCGGCGCAGCTCGACGGCGAGGTCGGCCGGGGGCACCTCGTGGTACCCGCCCGCCATGCTGAGCCGCCTGGCCCCGGGAACCGCCTCGGCGGTGCGCCGGGTCGCCTGCCGCAGCAAGTCCGGACTCCCCGTGCTGTCGACCACCAGGGTGGGTGCCGTGATCAAGGCCAGCTCGTCGCGGGGAAGGGCGCCGTCGCCGGTGATGGTGGTGTCGTACACCAGGGTGTGCGCCATCCGCTCCAGGAACGGCCAGCTCGGGTCGTGCCGCATGCCGGCCACCGCCTCGCCGGGCAGTCCCACCGCCGAGGTCATGAAGAGTTCCACGGCCTCCGTGCGGCGGTCCGCCGCGATCAGCTCGGCCAGCGCGGCGACGATGGCCGGCCGGGAGCCGGCGTACCCGTCCACCGCGAACGGTGGCTCGAAGAGGGCCAGACCGGTGACCGCCAGTCCCCGGGCGGCGGCCCGGGCGGCGAGGACCGCCCCCGAGGAGAGCCCGTAGACGTACGCCGAGCCGCCGGCCGCCCCGATCAGCGCCGCGAGGTCGTCGATCTCCCGGTCGGCCGAGTACGGCGCGGTGTCGCCGCTGTCGCCGCGCCCCCGGCGGTCGTAGGCGTACGCGGTGAAGTGCGGGGCCAGGGCGGCGGCCAGCGGTCGCGCGGTCGTCCGGTCGTTGAAGGCACCACCGACCAGGATGATCGGTGGCCCCTCGCCGGAGGTCTCGTAGGCGATCGTGGTGCCGTCGGCGGAACGCACCGTCCGCACCGGCGGGTCTGTCCGGGTCACCCGCCATTCCTACCGCGACGGTACGACAGCCGTCCGGTCCCGACCCGCCGTTCACCGATCCGGCGATGTGATCCCCACGGGGGGCGAAGAGGCTGTACGACGCGCGGCAGCCCGGCCCGGCGGAGGAGAGACGCCCGTTCACCCGGCCGTCATGCCGGAACCGTCCTTCCGACCGGCTGAGGTGGCCGAACGTATCCGGAGCTCCGTCGTACTCGACCGGTCGACCGATCGCGGCGCGGATGAGAGGCTGTCCCGGCAGGGCCGTGGCCCAGCGCCGCACCCTGCGAGCGATCAATGCAACGGTACGGATCAGGGCAGCCGGACGGTACCGCGACCGGCCCCACGCACCGACCCTCACGAGGAGTTCCATGTCCGTCTCCGGGATGCGCCGCCGGACCGCGCTCGGTCTGGCCGCGCTCACCGCGGCAGCGCTGAGCGCGGTCGCCGCGACCCCCACCCAGGCCCACCCGGTCGGCCCGAAACCGGTCGACGTCAAGCTGCTCGCCCTCAACGACTTCCACGGCAACCTGGAGCCGCCGAGCGGCTCCAGCGGCACCATCGCCGGGCAGACTGCGGGCGGTGCCGAATACCTGGCGACCTACCTCGAGCAGCTCCGCCAGGAGAGCAGGAAGCACAAGAACACCATCACCGTCGCCGCCGGTGACCTGATCGGCGCGTCGCCGCTGCTCTCCGCCGCGTTCCACGACGAGCCGACCATCGAGGCGCTGTCGCTGGCCGGGCTCGACTACGCCAGCGTCGGCAACCACGAGTTCGACGAGGGTCCCGCGGAACTGCTGCGGATCCAGAACGGCGGCTGCCACCCGGTCGACGGCTGTGCCGACGGCACCCCGTACCGGGGAGCCGGCTTCCAGTACCTGTCGGCCAACGCGTTCAAGACCTCGACCGGCAAGCCGCTGCTGCCTCCGTACGCCATCCACAAGGTGGACGGTGTCAAGATCGGCTTCATCGGCATGACGCTGGAGGGCACCCCGGACATCGTCAGCCGGGAGGGCACCGCCGGCCTGACCTTCGCCGACGAGGCGCTGACCGCCAACCGGTACGCCGCCGAGCTGCGTCGCCGGGGCGTGCAGACCATCGTCGTCCTGCTGCACGAGGGCGGCAACCAGGCCGGGTCCGGCGGCATCAACGACTGCGTCGGCTTCAGCGGCCCGGTCGTCGACATCGCCAACCGGATGGACCGGTCGATCGACGTCATCGTCAGCGGCCACACCCACCAGGCGTACAACTGCGAGGTCAACGGCAAGCTGGTCACCAGCGCCAGCTCGTTCGGCCGGCTCGTCACCGACATCGATCTCAAGATCGACCGGCGGAGCGGCGACGTGCTCACCATGAAGGCGGAGAACGTCGTGGTCACCCGGGACGTCGCCAAGGACCGGGCGCAGACCGCGCTGATCACCCGCTACAAGGAGGTCCTCGGCCCGATCGCCGGCCAGGTCGTCGGCACCACCAGCGGTCCGCTGACGCGTGCCCAGGAGACCCTGTACGGGACGACCCTGGGCGAGTCCAGCATGGGCAACGTGATCGCCGACGCGCAGTTCGCCGCCACCGACGACGAGCAGAACGCGGTCGCCGCGTTCATGAACCCGGGCGGCGTCCGGGCCGACATCGACGCCGGCCAGGTGACGTACGAGGAGGCGTTCACGGTCCAGCCGTTCGCCAACAACCTGACCACCCTCGACCTGACCGGCGCGCAGCTCTACTGCATGCTGGAGCAGCAGTTCACCGTCGGCCGCACGCTCTACCCGTCGGCGTCCGTCCGCTACGTCGTCGACGTGAACGGCGCCACCGCGCCGGCCGCCGACCCGTGCGCCGGCACCCGGGTCGTCCGGGGCAGCCTCACCATCGGCGGGACGGCGGTCGACACCGCCGCCACCTACCGCATCACGGTGAACAGCTTCCTGGCCGGCGGCGGTGACGGGTTCAGCGTCCTGCCGCAGGGCACCAACGCGGTCACCGGCATGATCGACCTGGACGCGCTGATCGCGTACCTGAAGGCCAGCTCGCCGATCGCCGCGCCCGCCCTCGACCGGATCCGTACCACGGCCGAGGTCGCCTGACCGTCGGCACCGTAACGGGCCCCGGAGCAGCAGCTCCGGGGCCCGTTCGCCGTCACCGGACCGGACGGGGAGCGGCGCCACGACAGCGACCGGCCCCGGCCGGTCGTTCGAGGTCAGGGGGTGCCCTCCGCCACCTCGGTCGGCTCGGCGTCGTCGTCGAAGGTGTAGCGGTACGCCGTCACGTCGGTGCAGCCCGGCGGCCTTCCCGGAATCCTGCTCTCCGGTGGCGGCGGCGGGCAACGGAGTTACGGCCTCCCGGGCTGACCGGCCGGCTGCGGCCTCAGGGGGCGAACGGCGGTAGCGCGGCGAAGCCGGGGTGCACCTGGACCTGCTGCGCGAGCTGGGCCATCACCTGACGGACCCGGGTCAGTGGGTGCTGCGGGAACTGGGCGTCGTACGCCGCATCGTCGGCGACGTGCGACGGCAGGCCGCCGTCGCCCTCGGGCCCGTACGGGTGGGGCCTGAAGTAGTTCGCGGGGCCGACCTTGGCCATCACCAGCGCCTCCCGCTGGCCGGTCATCCCGCTCTCGGCGGCCTGCACCCGCAACACCGCGCTGCACGTGGCCTTCGGCACGATGTAGCTGCCCAGGAAGGCCTGGCCGTGGGGCTGGTTGGGCAGCTTGACCTTGATGATCTGGCGCAGTGCCGGCTGGCCGCCGACCGGCACGACGTCGGCCTCGATCAGCGCGCCGCCCTGGGCGACGGCCATCTTCGCCATTCCCTTTTGCAGCGCGGTCAGATCCGTCAGCGAGGTGGGCAGGTCGGGGACCAGGTTGAAGAAGACCGGCTGGACCACGATCCGCTCGTCGTTGGCCCAGGTGTCCGCAGCCACCTGGTTGAATCCGGGGAGGAGAAAGTGCTGAAAGGGGTGCATGGCTCCGATCGTGCCAGACCGTAGGCGAGGGGCTCTTTCGTCTTCAGCCTGCGGACAGCGGGAATCACCGGCACCGGGACGGGCACGCGAGGCCCCTCGCGCCCGCGAGCCGTACGCTGGCCCTGGTCGCCGCCGCATCGAGTAGCGTCGGATCGATCGGAGGAAACGATGCGCAACACCGCGATGGCGAAGCTCAGTGGGCTTGTCGGCGAATGGACGACGACGATCTCGGACGCCTGGTTCCTCGAACCGCCGGGCACCGAGGTGCCGGGCACCACCACCATCGAGTGGCTCGGGGAGTCGTTACTGGTCGCGCGGTCGAAGTTCGGCGGGGGCGGGCACGCGCATTCCGAGATGAGTCTCGTCCTCGGGCGCAGCGATGCGAACGATCGGTTCGTCGTGCTCTACCAGGACGACCGCGGCGTCTGCCGCGAGTTCGCGATGACCTTCGACGGCGAGCACTGGACGATGACCCGTGCGGACCCGGACTTCCACCAGCGCTTCGTCGCCGACGTCGAGAAGGACCGGGTCCTCGGCCGTTGGGAGGCCTCCGAGGACGGGGGCAAGTCCTGGCGGAAGGATTTCGACCTCACCTTCGAGCGCGCCTGAACCGAAGGGCATCCGATCGACGAGCATCGCGCACCATCGGCGTCATGAGCGGATGCCTCATCGCGAGCTTCTTGCACGCGCGAGGGACAAGCATTGTCAGATATCGATGAATTGTGGACCTGTGCCTGGTGGCTCCCGTAGGACTGCCCTACCGTCGCTACATGGTCTCGCGTCGATCGGTCCTGCGGGCGGTGCCACTCGCGGCCGCTGCCCTTACCGCCGCCCCAGGTCATCCCCGTTGGCCCGGCGCTTCGTCCACGTCGACGGATACGGTACGCGTACCCCCCGACCCGGCCACGATGCCGGCCGCCGCGACCGCCGTACGCGGCTTCACGGCCGACCTCTACCGCACGCTGGCGTCGGCCCGCGCAGGCGGCAATGTGGTGTGCGCGCCGTACTCGGTCGGGCTCGCGCTCGCGATGACCAGGGCGGGTGCCGGCTCGACCACGGCGGACGAGATGGACGCGGTGCTCCACGCGCCGCTTCCGCGACCCGGCGCGCTCGACAGCGGGTTCAACACCGTCGACCAGACGCTCGCCGGCCGGTACCGGGACGGTGACGGAATCAGGCAGCCTCGACTGACCACGGCCAACGCCCTGTGGACACACCTCGACCTGGGCCTGCGACCCGGGTTCCGGGACACCCTGGCCGGCTACTACGGCGCCGCGCCGCACCCGGTCGACTTCCGCGGCGCGCCGGAGGCGACCCGCCAGGAGATCAACACCTGGGTGTCCGACCGGACCAACGCGAAGATCCCGGAGCTGCTGAAATCCGGCGTCGTGAGCCCCGACACCAGCCTGATGCTGACCAACACGACCTACCTCAGGGCGGCCTGGAAGTACCCGTTCACCGTGACGGCCACGGCGGTGGGGCCGTTCACCCGGGATGACGGCACCGTTGTCGACGTCCCGGTCATGCGCGGGCCGTTCGACAGGATGGGCTACCTCGAGGGGGACGGGTGGCGTGCGGTCGACGTGCCGTACGCGGGCGACGGGCTTGCCATGGCCATCGTCATGCCGACCCGGGACGATCTTGCGGCGGTCGAGGCGAACCTCGACGCGACGTGGCTGGGTGCGTTACTGACCGGGTTCCGGATCACCGACGTCCAACTGCGCCTGCCCCGGTGGACGTTCCGCCTGCCGGCCGAGCTGGGTGCCGTGCTGGGCGGCCTCGGCATGCCCACGGCATTCACCACACAGGCCGACTTCACCGCCATGAGCACCGAACCGGCCCTGTGCATCGACGACGTGGTGCACGAGACGTTCATCGCGGTGGACGAGAAGGGCACCGAGGCCGCAGCCGCGTCGGCCGTCATCGTCCGGCCGCCGTCGATCCCGCAAGGGCCGCAGTTCTTCGTCGACCGGCCATTCCTGTACGTCATCCACGACCGGCTCACCGGCGTACCCCTGTTCCTCGGCCGGGTCCACGATCCGCTGGTCAGCAGCCCGGCCTGACCGGAATCAGTCGATATCGCCGGTTGATCCGCACCGCGAGCTGGGAAGGCTCGTAACCCCCGTGACGAGCGAATCGGGGCCGATCCGGTGCCGCGTTCCGGCAGGGCCATGTCGTGGAGCCGGCGGCGGCAGACCACGACGCCGCACGTGTGGTCTCCCTGTCCCGCTAGATCCCGGCGAGGATCCGCGCCAGCTCTGTGGGCCGCGTGATCATCGGCCAATGCCCGGAGTCGATGTCGACCAGGTCGACGTGCTTGGCAAGGGCCAGTTCCGGTACGTCTCCCGCGTCGACCCACTCCTGCGCCTCGGTAGGCGTGAACTCCGGGCATACCACCACGACCGGGACGTCGAATCGCCGCTCGTCCGTCAGCCGTACGACGCCCCTGGCCACGCCCTCGGGAACCGGGATCGCCGCCGCCGCGAAGGCCTGCCGGGCCGGCTCGTCCAGGTCGGCCGCGTCCGCCCCGTCGAACGGTGCCCAGCCCGGGAACGGCATGACACCGCCGCTGATCTCGAAGAAGTCGGCGTACGGCCGCCCGTCGTCTGAGGGGAACCCGCCGATCAGCACGACCTTGGCCACGCGCCCGGGCCGCGCGTCGGCCGCCATCCAGGCCAGGGAGCAGGCTGCGGAGTGCCCCACCACCACCGACCTGCCGGGACCCGCATCCACGGCGGCAAGCACCGCGGTCAGCTGGTCGGCCAGCGTCGCCGACGTGTTTCCGTCGCCCTGCCCCGGCAGGGTCACCGGCACCGCATGACGGCCCCTCTCTTCCAGCTCGCACGCGACGCTGGTCCATGTCGACCCGTCGAGCCACAGGCCACCCAGGAGCACGATCTGTTCTGCAGTCATGGAATCAACCTAGAGGCAATTCCGGACGTTCTGCTTCCGTTACGCTTTCCGCTGTGCGAACCGGTCCGAGCCCTACCGCCCGGGCCCTGCGCGCGCTCGAGATCCTGCAGGCACGTCCCGGCACGACTGCCGACCAGCTCGCCTCGCTCCTGGGCGTGACGGAACGGGCCGTCCGGCGCTACATCGGCATCCTTCGCGAGGCTGGCATCCCGGTCGAGTCGGCCCGTGGGCCGCACGGGGGCTACCGGCTGGGCCGCCGCACCCGGCTGCCGCCGGTCGTCTTCACCCAGGAGCAAGCGCTCGGCCTGGTCATGGCCGTGCTTGACGGGCAGCCGGCCGCGATCGACGCCGACGACCTGATCGGCTCGGCACTCAGCAAGGTCATCCGGGCTCTCCCCGACAGCGTCGGACGGCAGGCAGCGGCGCTGCGGGCGTACGCCTCGGCCACCCCTGACCGACATTCGGCCCGTCCTGACCCCGCCATCACGAGCGCCCTGGTCGCCGCCGTCGCCGACCGGCGCCGCGTCCTGGTCACCTACCGAGGCAAGAGCGGCGAGGAGCGGGACGTCGAGGTCGACCCGTGGGCAGTCGTGGTGCGGTACGGGCGCTGGTACCTGCTGTGCCACTCGCACCGCGCGGACGCGATCCGCACGTACCGTATCGACCGGGTTCGGGCCGTGCGGCAGATGCCGCACGGCTTCACACCGCCCGACGACCTGGATCCGGTCGCCGCACTGGAGGAGAATCTCGGCGCAGGCTGGAAGTACCGCACCCGCGTGGTGTTCCACGCGTCGTGGGAGAAGGTGGCACCGTGGATCCGGCCACCGATGGGCCACCTCGAGCCGGAAGGTGACCGGTGCGTCCTGGTCGGCAGCACCCAGAACCCCGCGATGTACGCCCAGGAGTGGCTGGCCGTTGTCCCCTTCGACTTCACTGTGGAAGAAGGCCCCGAACTACGCGCCGCCGTGGCCACCGTCGCGGCCCGCTTCAGCGCAGCGCTTCCGCCGTCACCGCCCGCGGTGATTGCCTGATGTCGTTCGCGGGCCAACTCGTGGCCCGGCCGGAGAAGCGGTATGTGCGCTTCATGGCGAACCGCTGACAAGGACGCTTCTCCGGAGGAGGTACTGGACGCGCCTAAGCGGCTGGGCGAAAGCCGGCGATAGCCGCGCGGGCTGGGCTGCCAGCTGTCCGGACCGTCAGGACGGTAATGGGGGAGTGACGACGACGCCGGACCCGCAAGCCGAGTGGTGGACGACCTCCGACGTGGCCGCGTACATCGGCGTCCAGGTCGCCACCGTACCGGAAGCGAGAGCAGATGCCCGCGCCTGACATGACGGTCGGGCGCACGCACATGTGGCGACCGGCGAGGATCATCGAGTGGCACGCCAGTCGGCCACGACCAGGTGTAGGCGGTCGCCCGGGAGCGAGCGCCCAGACTAAGCCTGGGCGCAGGATGTCGCGGTGCCGGGGTGTCGCAAGGTAACGGATACAGAGTGGGTGGACAACGACTCCTGAATAAGGCTGCGGGCCTGGCTGATCTCGTCGGAGGGCAGCGCGGCCAAGACGCTCTCCAGCGGATTCACGCGGCGCGCGTGGTCGAACCTCTGGACGTCATGTTCCGACATTCCTGTGATGCCCTGAGAGTTGTCGACCGCGAGTGTGGGCATGCCAGCGCGGTCCGACGATTGCGCACGTTGCGGGCGGTACAGCATCTTGCGAGCTATCCCGTAGTGAGCTGCGGACAGCTTCCGCCGTTCTTCGTAAACGTCGTGCGCCGCGACCAGGACGGACACGGTCAGGTCGTCGAATGGTCGCGTCCTGGCCACGCTCTGCTGAATCACCTCGGCGAGTGTCGGCGCGTCGGCCGCCTGTTCCAAGCGCTTTCCTTCAGCGGACATCATCGACCCGGACCGATCGCGTCGCCATTGATCGTGTCGGATTTGTGGCATACCGAATATGGCGTCCCGTGCCAGCGACTCCACTTCATGTGGGCCGCTTGGAGCCTCCGCCTTGGATTGCCACGGCGCACCGAACTGTCGGATCTGGTTGATAAAAACGTCGATGGAGAATTCTCCCCGCGGATCTTTCCCGCGGGCAAAGTTCACCATCCGCTGACGAAAGCTCCGTAGGAACGCGTGACTAGCGAGCAGACGCGACAGTGACTCTTCCGAAAGCGCTGACACCGTGCCAGAAACGATCGGGTCCAGCGATCTGTTGGCGGCGGAGCCGAGCGCCGCGCCGACTTTGAATAGTTCCCACAGCATCACTTCGCTGGCAGTGCCGGTCCACGTACGCACCCGTGGGCCGTCGAATATGCCCTCGGACCGGCTGTGCACGTCACCATCGAGGCGGACCTCGACCGTAGGAACGTTCCAAATTATGATCGACGTGAATGACTGCCACGGTGGGTGCCCAGACGCAGATTGGACGGCGAGTCGGGCGTAATAGTGGCGGAAAGAAAGGTCGCCAGCCGTCGTGCTATCGAGCACAGCGTCGGTACGGCTGTGGACTAGTGCGAGTCGCACCAGGGCGCTGCCCCAGAAGCCGAGATCGACGAGTAGTCGCCGACATGTCGGCGCGGGCACGTGGTCCGGGCGGGCTGGCAGCGCAGCAAGACGATGGCTCATGTCGGCGGCGAGCCGCTCGAACGCGGCGAGGCTGTTGAACGCTTCGGTTATGCGCGCCGGTAGATGATCGAGAGTCCAGCGGGAGATTTGTTCGGCGTAGGTATCCATGCCGGGCCGCCCATCGAGAGAAGCGAGTGGGACGCAAAGGTCGGCGCATCAGGCGAGCACCGGTGATGTGATCATCACCACTGACTGAGTGGCCAGTCAAGCCTTCGATTGGCCCGCCTGGCTCGCCGTCTACCGCCGATCGCCTCGGCCAAGGCCGCCGCTCGGGTGCGACGGAGACACCGTCGTTGTGCGCGAGGAGCGGGAAGCCGTCCGGTGACCGTCCTCATATCCACGCCAGGCTGAACGCCGGTAGATCTGGACAAGGCCACAGTGAAGGTGAGTCGGGTCGGCGTCGAGGTGGCCGGCACCGTGACCTTCAAGCCCTACCCGAAGTCGCGCGCCGGTCGGCGTACGGTGCCCCTGCCGCCTGGCGCGCGACCGGGACGGCAACGAAGTCACCGAGGAACTGCCCAACCGCCGGGTAGCACGTGCTCGCTCTCCCGCATGGCCCAGGGCGGGTTCCGGTTCCACGACCTGCGCCACTCGTACGTCACTCGGCTGATCACGGTCGGCGTACCGCTCAACGATGTGGCCCGCGTGACGGGGCACGAGCAGATCTCGACCACGCTGGATCGGTACACGCACGCGTTCGAGGCGGGTGCAAACCGAGTCCGAGAATCCTTCGCTGACTTCCCGCTGACGATCGAGCAGAGCGAGGGCGAGGAAGGCCAGCAAGGATCGGCGTAGATCGCTTAGCCGGAACGCTTCACTTACAGTATCGGGCCTGGTGGGACGCCATCTCACCAGGCCCGTGCTAACTCCGACGGGTGGCCGGATTCGAACCGATGACCTCTTCGTCCCGAACTGCCGGCGAGCCGGTCGGTTCGGGTGTCGTCCGAGGTCATCCGGCCTGTTGAGGCTCGTCCGGGTCGGGTGTGGTCGGCTCGGTTGCTGTACTCCGCTGCTGTACTTCCTCGGCGGTGCGGAGGACGTTGCGGGCGGCGGTCGCCACCGGGCAGCCTGTGGTCCGGCAGATCGGGCAGCGTCCGTCGGGTCCGGGTCGGTGGTGGCGGAGGATCGCTCGGGCGGTGAGGATCAGCCGGTTGCGGATCTGGGCCAGGGACAGGAACGGCGCGGTCATCCTCAGCCCACCCCAAGGGTGGCGGCGAGGTGGGTGAGCGTTGTCGGGGCGGTGGGCTCTCTGGCGACCTGGGCGAGGATGTCCCGGCCGGCTGGTCGGTGGCGGATCTCGGCCGGCGCGATCCGGTCGGCCTCCATCAGGACTCGGCCAGCGGTGACCGGGTCGTCGGTGTGCAGGTAGGCGCGGGCGGCGTCGATCAAGTGGGCGGCCCGATGTTCGGCGGGTAGCCACCGCCAGCCGTCCCGTGTGGTCGCCTTCTCGTGCCGAGCCGCAGCCTCGCGGACTTCGCCCAACTCCACCGCTGTGGCGACCCGGGCCAGTTCCACGGCCGTTGGCCCGAACGCGGTGCGGTGGTGGTCATGCCCGTCACCTACCCGGGCGGCCATGTCGGCGGCTTCGTCGATCAGGTCGGCGGCGGTGCGGTCGTCTCCGATGCGGGCGGCGGCCAGGGCCGCCTGCACCAGCAGCGTTCCGCAGAGAGACAGCTCGGGTGGGATGCCGTACTCGATCACGGGTGGCGCGATCCGGTACGCAGCGGCCAGCATCAGCGACTTCGCCATTCTGGCCCGCCCTGACTCGCGCAGCACCTGGCCGAGCTGCACGGCAGCGGCAGCCACCAGCACCCGGTCACCCGTAGCGGCGATCATCGCCCGGTCGACCGCCAACCACGCCACGTCAGGGGCACCGAGCTTCACCAGCAGCGACGCCGTCACCCGGTACGCCTCCACCAACGGCACCCGACCCGCCCCGGGATCGTGCGCGTAGGTGCGCTGCGCGTCGGCCACCAACTCCGGCACCAGGTCGATCACCTGCGGGTAGCGGGCGTGCTGGAAGGTCGTCCACACGTGCGCGGCCTCCCGCGTCAGCCTCTCGGCCGGCAGTACAGGTCGGCGGGCGGCCGGGCGCTCCAAGGCGATCTCGTACGCCGACAGAGCTACGCGGATCCGTTCCACACCCTCGACGCGTTCGACCAACCCCGCCGGCTGGGCGTCCCGACCGAGCAGTACCGCCGTGTCGATCCGCAGGACGGCGGCGATGTCCTGAAGCGTCGACACCTTGTCCAGCGACCGGACACCCCGCTCAACCTTGTCCACCCAACTCTTCGACTTACCCAGCCGATCGGCCAATACCTGCTGGGAGAGCTTCCGCCGCCCCCGCCAGTACGCCACCCGCCGACCGACCGGCAACAGCTCAGTGCTGTCCACGACGCCACCGCCGATCCGGAACGGCCCGAGTAACCTCCTCGGCTGGTATTCGATCCGCTTCGGCCTGCGCGAGGATCCGTTGCCGGGCGGCTTCGCGTTCCGCTGCCTGGATCTGCTCGCCTCGGCCCACGGCTGGAGCGTCCTCGCTCATCCCTACCTCCGCTGGTAGGGGCGCGGCGGCGTGCTCTGGAAGGACCGACACCGCCGCACCCGGCTCCAAGCGGGTCATGCCTGACCGGTACCGGTGACCATGGCGAACCCGCGCTGGTCACAGCATCGGGTGATCAGGCGGTCACGTTCCAGGTAGCACGCGTCCGGTCACTTGTCCATGGACGCGGACAGGTTGCGGACAAGAGCGGACAACCGACCGGACCGGTTCCGGGTAGCAATCGACCGCGCCCGCTCCACCGACTCAGCCGCTCCGTCCCGCTCACCGATAGCCAGTTGCGCACCGGCGAGGTGGTACACGTAGGTGCCGGTCCAGTCGGCTGAAGCCGAGTCCGCGTCCAACCCGTCGAGTCCGGCGGTCAACAACTCCACCGCCTGCTCGTGCTGACCCAGCGCGGCCCGGGTGGTGCCGGCCTCCAGGTCGAAGAACGCCCTGTCCCGGTAGTAGTCCCACGGCGGCATCTCGCCCTTGTACTCCAACGCGGCTATCGCCCGCTCGTCGGCCGCCACCGCCGTGTTGATCGCGGCCTGCTGGTCGTCCGCGAGGACGTACGCGCGGGCAAGTTGGTAATGGTCGTACGCGAGTTGCCCCGGCGACATCCCCGGCCTGGTCAGCGCCGCCCGGGTCACGCCGAGCAGGGCACCGATGTCGCCCGTCTGCCCGGCCAGATCTGCACGGAAGGACAGCACTGTACCGAGCAGCGCGTCGTTCCCGCTCTCGACGGCCCACTCCAGCGCCTGGTTGAGCCAACGCCGGGACCAGCCGTGATCACCAGCGGCGATACCCAGCCAACCGGCAAACTGCGCCCACTGTGCGGCCTGGTCGATCAACCGGCCCCGTAGGTCGTCGTGCGCCTCACTAGCCAGGTGGCTGACGAGATCCAGGTTCGCCCGGACCGCCGGCATGACAGCGGCAGCACCAAGAACATCGTCAAGACGGCGTTGACTGGCCAGAAGCTCCGCGAGGGCGTCGACCGTAGCCGGATCAGTCCGCGTCGGATGACGAGCGGCGAAGGCGATCCGGTCGGCACCGTCCCCCGGCAACTCCGGCGGACGCGCCAACGCCACCAGCCGGCCGCCCGCGCCGAGAGCATCATCCAGGCGTCTCGCCACGTCCTCGCTCGGTTGTCGTCGCCCCGCCTCCAGGTCGTGAAGCTGGCTCTTGCTCTGGTACACCACTTGAGCGAGCGCGCGAAGCGAGATCCGGGCCTCGGTACGCAGCCGGCGAAGCTCCGCACCGAAGCGTGGGTCAGCAATGGGCGACACGGCATACTCCCAGGTAGAGGGCTGGGGCGGCGGTCCCGCCGGCCTCTACCCCGACGGGCCGCCACATCGGACGGTACACCCGCGACCTACGCTACGTAACGCCACACGTCACCCACGCCAAGGAATCACTTGGCGTTGTATTGATCGAGGGCGAGGGCGTAGTCGATCAACACGGACAAGATGCCGCCTGAGCTGCCCGTTCGATGGTGGCCGGTAGTCAACGTTCGTTGCTCCTGGTCCACCTCTGACGGCCTGGAAACGGCATGATCTTGGGGCTCCCTCGGGCTCACGACCCCTCGCTTGTGAGTTCTGGGCGCTCCGTCTAGCTCTGTCCGCGTACGTCTCTGACATCGGGCGTTGGTCCGTCGCTGGCTGGCTTCGACGCTCGCTGTTCAGCCCCGTTGCTGTCACCGTTGCTGTCGACACCAACAGGGGTGGACTGCTTCGGTGTGAAGGAACGATCAGCCGTCGGTGACCTGGGCGCATAGTTGAGCTGAGCTGCCGGAGCGGTCCGCCATCGTCCGTAGGCGTTCGGGGTTGGCCGCCTCGGTCGTCACCCAGTTGGTCACTCAGCCCAAGTGTCAAACATTGATGGGCTCCTCATCGGGCTTCGCGTGCCGCGCGTGGTGTGTGTGCCTCCGTCGCCACCACCAGCGCAGTGGCCAGAACAATCCCTTCACGGACTTCGACAGCAGGAACGGTCCGACGGCAGTCACGGCGACGAGCTGCCAGATGTGCGCATTGCTCGGATCGGCTACATGGTCGAAGACGATCAGCGCGGCCATCACTGACCAAACGGCGTCTGCCACCCAGTCGCGCACCTTGACCAGGGTGCGACGCCAACCCTTCCGTACCGGAGGATCGGGAACCTCGCCCGTGGTCACCAAGGCCATCAAGCCGCGCCACCCAACGGCCAGCGTGTAGGCGAGGGTCATTGGCACCTTCACCAGCGAGATCCACCCAGCGAACCTGGCAGGGCTCACGGCAACCTCACCCAGCACGTTGGGAACGATCGGGGCCAGCACCAGATACGTGACAAGGAGGAGGACGAAGTCGAGTGCAAGCACGAACAGCGGGAGTCCCAGCATGAGTAGTCGACCCAGCCGTCTAACCTTGCGCGGGCTCATCTCGGCCATGCCGATCATTGTCCGGGCGGGTCGCAAAAACCCGCTCGGAATCCCCTGCCACGTCGTTCACCCTTGGCTCCCTCCGGGGTTGCCGCCCGGCCTCTACGTCAAGCGGGCCTTGACGCACGCACGGACGGTGCCGGAAAAGACGGAGTCGGTTTTCGTGTCGCGGACCGCGCCCCCGGCGGACACCGCCACAGTGGCGCAGTTGACCCAACCTCGCCCGGCACGGACCCGGCTCCCGGGCTCGGAGCTGGCCACCGGCGGGCACCCCTCCCCCTCCCAGGTGAGCAGTTGATCTGACCTTGAGCGGCTACTGAGCCGGCTCCTGGACGACCGGCACGCCTCACGCGGGCATCGCCCCCATGCTTGGGGCTTGTCGCGCGGACCCGGCGGGCGGCTGTCCTGCGCCGCGCTGCTCGGGCGCGGCGCGGCCGGCTGCCGGCGAGGAGCCTCCACCACCCCTCTGGACTACCCGTCTGCGGCGGCCCCTCCGGGCTTCCGGCTCTCCGCGCCAGCCGCCGGGCGTGTCGCGTGACCGGAGTCGGAGCGTCAGCGGAGCGACGGGCACGCGCCCTGGCGGCGGCGCGCGCGGCCCGTTCAGGGCCGCCTTGATAGATGTACAGAAAGTCCTCCCACACCGGCCGGCAGCAGGCTGTCCGGACTCCCGGCTGCCGGAGTCACGAGCGGTTGGCGGGACCGCTGCTACTCGGCCTCGGCCTGATAGCCGACGTGTGGTGACCCGGCCGCCGAGCGGACGTGGTAACCCCAGCGTCGCAAGGCCTGCGTCATCTTTGCCGCCCCAGCAGGATTCGCTGAGTGGATGTACACCACGCCGATATCGAACGGCTGGTCCTCGAACGCAGCTTGTTCCAGTACCTCGACGACCGGCCAGATGGTGTCGTCCTCGCCCAGGTCGTGGTCGAGCCACAGTTCGTCCAACCGCTGGCCGCGATACCGATCCATAGCCTCGATTCCCGCCTTGCTCGTGCGCGCCACCTGCGCCACCCGGCCATCCGTGAACGAGCGCAGGTCGTCGACCAGCACGATTCGTCGATGCTTTCCGGTCACCACGTCGCCATCCTTCGCGTCGCGGCCCAGCACCGCCACCGGGATTGGCACTGCCGGTCGATAGGCCACAGCCGGTTGACGTGTCAGTACCCGGTGCTACCGTGGTCCCCGTCGAGCACGCCCAGCGCGGCCTTCCCGCCGGATCGCTGGACTCGACTCTGGAGTTGCCGAGCGGCCTTCCTGCCGCTGATGCGGGTCACGTCCCGCCGGCTCTCGATCGCACCGGCCACTGTGCCGGTTCCCGAAGTCCGCTGAGCGGCCCAGCACGGGCTTTCCTGCCGTCCACGTGGCCCGGATTCGCGTACCTCGACGGGTGGGGACTGCCTGCGGCAACCCACCGGATGCCGATGACCAGGCACCCCACCCGTCCCGGCATCACACCCACGATCCCCCGGACCGGAAGGACGTTCCCCGATCGGCGGTCAGTGGCTCGGCCACGCTTCCGCCCTCCGGCTTCAGCTGCCCTCTCCGGCGGTGCCAGGAGACACCACGAACACCACCGACGGACACCGCTCCGACAACCGGTGGCAGTTCGTACCCTCCCCTGCCACCCCGTGAGGAGAAATTCCTTGTCCACCCTGCTCACCCTGCACCGCCCCGGCCTCGCCGCCGGCCGTGACGCCCAAGCCCTGCACCGCGCCAGCACCCCGGACTTCTTCGGCTGGTTGGAGCACACCCGCGCCGCCGCCGGCTGCACCCGTCCGATCCGCCTGACCGGCACCCTCACCGCCGTCGAGCCCGGCACCGGCCGGATGCTCGGGGAGCGGCACACCGACGAGTTTCCCGACCGGACGCTGTACAAGGCGTGCGGCAACCGGCGTGCCGCCCAGTGCCCCGACTGCGCCTGGGTCTACGCCGTTGACGCCTTCCAGGTCGTCCGCTGCGGCCTGACCGGCGGCAAGACCGTCCCGGCCACCGTCACCCGGCATCCGGTCGTCTTCGCCACCTTCACCGCACCGTCCTTCGGTGCCGTCCATCACCGGCACATCCCGCGGCACACCTGCACCAACCGGCGGCGCTGCGACTGCCGCCCGGCGCCCTGCCACGCCCGCCGTACCGCCGGCACCTGCCCGCATGGGCAGCCCGCGGCCTGCTTCGCCCGTCACGACGCCGATGATCCCAGCTCGGTCGGCCGCTGTGCCTGGACTGCTACGACCACGACCACCAGGTCGTGTGGAACGCCTTCTCCGGCGAGCTGTGGCGGCGGACCAAGCAGGCCATCGAACGCCACCTCACCGCCCTGTGTCGGCGACGCGGCATCGGTCACGTCCAGGTCGTCACCGACTCCGGCAAGGTCCGCCGGGTGCCACCGGTGCGGGTGTCACACGGGAAGGTCGCCGAGATGCAGCGCCGGGGCGCGGTGCACTTCCACGTCCTGCTCCGCCTCGACGGCGTCGACCCCCACGACCGGCACGCCCTGGTCCCGCCGCCAGCCGGCATCACCGCCGACGACCTCGACGCCGCCGTCCACGCCGCCGCCCGGCAGATCACCGTCACCACACCCGCGCACCCCGACCGGCCAGAAGGCTGGCGGATCGTGTGGGGTGAGCAGGTCGACGTGCGCCGCGTCGGCACCGGCGACGGGGACGTGACCGACGGGAAGGTCGCCGCCTACCTGGCGAAGTACGCCACGAAGTCCACCGAGGTCACCGGCCACTGCTCCACCCGACTCACCCCCGACACCATCGACGCCTACGCCGACCCGGAAGGCGACCACCTCGCCCGGCTCATCGACGCCTGCTGGCGACTCGGCCACCCCACCCACACCCGGACCAGCAACACCGCCACCCCCACCGGCGAGCGTCAAGGCGACCTTGACAGCAAACCGAACCCCTACGCCGGGCTGCGCCGCTGGGCGCACATGCTCGGCTACGGCGGCCATTTCCTCACCAAGGCCCGCCGCTACTCGGTCACCTTCGGCCTGCTCCGCGACACCCGCGCCACCTACCGCCGCATCGAGGATGACACCGCCGGCACGATCACCGTCGGCACGCTGGCCTTCACCGGCTCCGGCTGGCTGATCAACGGGGACGCCCTGCTCGCCAACACCGCCGCCGCCCAATACCGGGCACGCAGCCGCGTCGGCCGGGAAGAACTCGCCCACGAAGCGTGGTCGGGGGTGGCGGCGTGACCCGACCCCTCACCCCGCGCTGGTACTCGCCCGCCGAGGTCGCCGTCCTGCTCGGCTTCGGCCTGTCCAAGGTCAAGATGAAGATCGCCACCGGCGAACTGCGGTCCATCAAGGACGGCAATTACCGCCGCATCCTCCCCGAATGGGTCGACGAGTACGTCCGCGAGCAGGTCGAACGGCAGGAGGCCGCCTGATGCCCGGCCGTACCCGTGCCAACGCCGAAGGCTCGATCTTCCCGTACCGCAACGGCTTCGCCGCGTACGTCTGGGTCACCAAGCCGGATGGCAAACGCACCCGCAAGTACGTCTACGGCCCCACCCGGGAAGCTGTCCACGACAAGTGGATCAAGCTGCACCAGCAGGCCAAGGCCGGGCCGGTCGCCACCCGCGTGCCCACCCTCGGCGACTACCTGACGTACTGGCATCGGGAGGTGGTGCGGCCCAATCTCGCGCCGCTGACCTGCGCCACGTACGAGACGATCCTCCGGTTGTACGTGATCCCCGGCCTCGGTGGGAAGCGGCTCGGCCGGCTCCAGGTGCGCGACGTGCAGACTTGGATCAACGAGGTGGCCCGCACCTGCCAATGCTGCGTACAGGGCAAAGACGCCCGCCGCCCTGAGCTGAGACGGCGCTGCTGCGCGCTCGGCCGGTGCTGCGGTGACAAGCCGTCCGCCCGCACCGTCAAGGACATCCGGGGCGTACTGCGCTCGGCGCTCAACCACGCCGCCACCGAGGAACTGGTCACCCGCAACGCCGCCGCGCTGGTCAAGCTCCCACCGGTCCGCCGCCGCAAGGGCAGGGCGTGGACCAGTGACGAGGCGCGTCGCTTTCTGGAGTCCGCGCGGGCCGACCGCGATCCGCTCTACGCCGCGTACGTGCTGATCCTGGTCCTCGGCCTGCGCAAGGGCGAGGTGCTTGGTCTCACCGAGGACGCCGTGGACCTGGCGGCGGGGGAGTTGTCGATCGGCTGGCAGTTGCAGCGGGTCGGCGGCGAACTGCTGCACCGGGAGACCAAGACGCAGACCTCGGACGCCACGCTCCCGTTGCCGGACATCTGCGCGGCGGCGCTCGACCTCCGCCAGCAGGCGAGGAAGGCCGACCGCGATGAGGCGGGGATCGCCTGGCAGGGCTCACGGCTGCTGTTCACCACCCGCTACGGAACGCCCGTGGAGCCGCGCAACTTCAACCGTTCCTGGGACGCCCGCTGTGCCCGCGCCGGGGTCCGGAAGATCACCGTGCACGACGCCCGGCGTACCTGCGCGACGCTCCTCGTCGACCTGGACGTGCACCCGCGCGTCATCATGCAGGTGCTCCGGCACGCCGAGGTGTCGGTGACGATGGGGATCTACTCGCAGGCGTCCTCGGACGCCACCCGCGACGCCCTCAAGCGCCTGGGGGAGAGCTTGCGCTGACGCGTTGCTGTACTCGATTGCTGTACCAACGCACAGAGGGCACATCCATCGATCGGATGTGCCCTCTTACCTGGTCGGGGTGGCCGGATTCGAACCGACGACCTCTTCGTCCCGAACGAAGCGCGCTACCAAGCTGCGCCACACCCCGAGGCGTGCGGACAAATACTAGCCCACCCGCCCCGGGGATCAAACTCGGTACCCCCGCGCCCGCCTCGGCGTCCGACCCCGCAGCCGTCCGGGCTTCGGCGCGGGACCGGATCAGCGCGGGATCAGGGTGAGGATGCTCGCCTCCGGCCGGCAGGCGAACCGGATCGGGGCGGTCGGGTGGGTGCCCAGGCCGGCGGAGACGTGCAGCCACGAGTCGGAGCCGGGCCAGCGGTGCAGACCCTTCGCCATGGTGCGGGGCAGCCCGCAGTTGGTCACCAGCGCCCCCACCCCCGGTACGCAGACCTGACCGCCGTGGGTGTGCCCGGCCAACAGCAGGTCGAAGCCGTCGGCGGCCATCTCGTCCAGCACCCGGGGCTCGGGGGAGTGGGTCAGGCCGAGGGAGATGTCGGCGGCCTCGGAGACCGCCCCGGCCACCAGCGAGTAGTCGTCCCGCTCGATGTGCGGGTCGTCGACCCCGACCAGTTCGACGACCCGGCCTCCGGCCTTGAGGGTGGTCCGGGCGTTGTTCAGGTCGGCCCATCCGGCCCCGGTGAACACCGACCGTAACTCCTCGTAGGGGAGCGTGACGCCCTCGACGTACTCGCGGTCGGGCAGGAAGTAGGTGAACGGGTTCTTCCAGACCGGCCCGGTGTAGTCGTTGGAGCCGAAGACGAAGGCGCCGGGGTGGTCGAGCAGCGGCTGGAGGGCACGCAGCACGCCGGGCACCGCGTCGGGGTGGGCCATGTTGTCCCCGGTCACCACCACCAGGTCCGGGTCCAGGGCGGCCAGCGACGCCACCCAGCGCTGCTTGCGCTCCTGGTCGGGAGTCATGTGCAGGTCGGAGACGTGCAGGATGCGCAGCGGTTCGGCGTCGGCCGGCAGCACCGGCACGTCGTACCGGCGGAGGGTGAACATGTTGCGCTCGACGAGCGAGGCGTACGCCAGGGTGGCCGCGCCGACGGCGGCGGTGGCGGTCGCGAGCCGGAATAAGGTGCGCTTTCGCATGGCGTTCAGGGTAGTTTGACCGACCATGAGCACGCTTAAGGACCGCCTGACCGCCGACATGCGGGCCGCCCTGAAGGCCCGGGACGAGCTGACCACCTCCACCCTGCGGATGGCCCTGGCGGCCGTCGGCAACGCCGAGGTCGCGGGTAAGGCCAAGCGGGAGCTCTCCGACGACGAGGTGCTCGCCGTGCTGACCAAGGAGGCGAAGAAGCGCCGCGAGGCGGCCACCGCCTTCGCCGAGGCCGGCCGTACCGAGCAGGCCGGTAAGGAGACCGCCGAGGGGGAGGTGCTGGAGCGCTACCTGCCGAAGCAGCTCTCCGACGAGGAGCTGGCCGAGCTGGTCGCGGGGGCGCTCGCGGCGGGCGGGTTCGACGGCAAGGCCCAGATGGGCCCGGCCATGAAGGCGGCCCAGGCGGCGGTGGCCGGCCGGGCCGAGGGGGGCCGGGTGGCTGCCGAGGTACGTCGCCAGCTCGCCGTCTGAGCGGTCGGTCGGTCGACGCCGGTCGGCCGTGACCGGCTCCCGGAGCCGGCGGACCGGAAACTGACGAAGGGCCCCTGCTGTCGCTGGTGTGCGACGGCAGGGGCCCTTTCGTGGTGTCCGACCGGGTCAGCGGTTGGGACGGTCCGTGCCGCCTCGGGGCGGACCGCCCGGCGGCGTGCCGCCACCGTTGTCACCCGGCGTGCCGCCGCCGTTGCCGTCGCTGAGCTGGATGGTGACCACGCCGCCCTTGATGGTGCGCCCATCGGGGCTGGTGCCGGCGACGCTGCCCGCCGGGCAGCTGGACGAGATCCGGATGTCGCTGACCACGACCTCGAAGCCGGCACCCTTCAACCGGTTGCGCGCGGTGTCCACGGACTCGCACCGGACCCGGGGGATGGAGCGCTGGTCACCCGTGACGATCTTGCCGCTCGGCGGGGTGAAGTTAATCCGCTCCTTGCCCTTCATCGCGTCCCGCAGCGTCTCCTGCACCGGCGGGTTGATGCCGTCCCGCTCCTTGTGCTTCATCTTGACGTTGGTCTGTGGCCAGTCCGGGTCGGCCATGATGCCGGCCACCGCGTACTGCTTGGTCATCGCGACCAGCGAGGCGGTCTTCTCGGAGTCGGTGGTGCCGGACTTGCCGGCCACCGGGGCGTCGACCACCCGCTTGACCTCGGCGGCGGTGGCACCCTGGCAGCGCGAGGTGGAGGAGCGGTCGCCGACCGGGCAGCGGGCGGCGTCGACGGCGGCGCGGGCCACCTCGGTGCTGATCCGCTGCTCACAGCGCGGGTTGGCGACGTCCAGGGTCTTGCCGTCCGGGCCGGTGATCTTCTGCACCGGGATCGGCTCGCAGTACTTGCCGTCCGCGGCGAGGGTGGCGTACGCGTTCGCCAGGTCCAGCGGGGTGGTCTGCGAGACACCCAGGGTGAACGCGCCCCACTGGTTGGCGGCCTGGTCGGTGGCGGCGAACGTGACGTCGTTGCTGGCCCGGAAGGTGATGCCGAGCTTCTGCGCCGCCTTGACCACGTTCTTCGCGCCGACCTGCTGCTGGAGCGGGACGAAGAAGGTGTTCACCGAGCTGCCGAAGGCGCTCCACATGTTGTGCGGGCCGGCCATGCTCTCGCTGGCGTTGGTGGGGCAGTAGAAGTGGGTCCCCGCGCAGGCGGCCTTCGAGCCCCGTTCCACGATGTACTCGGACTTGAACTGCTTCGGCGAGTTGATCGTGTACTGGAGCGGGATGCCCTTCTCCAGCGCGGCCACGATGGTGAAGATCTTGAACGTCGAGCCGGCCTGGTAACCGGTGATGCCGTCACCACCCGAGAGCAGCGGGTTCACCGTGTTCGGGTAGTTGCCCCGCTTCTTGTTCTTGCTCCGCTGCACCGGGTCGCTGTGCGGCTTGTTCTGCGGCTTGTTCGGGTCGTCCAGCTTGAAGTTCCGGTTGACCGACAGCGCCCGGACCCGACCGCTGCCCGGCTCGACCACGGCCACCATCGCGGCTTCCTTGCTGTTCACCGACTTGGCCTTGCGGACCGCCTTGTCCGCGCCCTTCTGCGCCTGCACGTCGAGGGTGGTGACGATGTTGTAGCCGCCGCTCTTGAGCCGCCGCTCCCGGTCGTACGTGGTGGAACCGAACTCCTCCTGCTGGAGCCACCAGCGGTAGAGGTAGTCGCAGAAGAAGCCCCACTTCGCGTCCCGGGTCTGCACGCAGCCGTTCGGCGCCCGCTTGCCCTTGACGGTCAGCTTGACCGTCTTGGCCTTCTCGGCATCCTCCTTGGAGATGGCGCCGATCTCGACCATGTTGTTGATCACATAGTTGCGGCGGTCCACGGCGAGTGGGTAGCCGCTCTTGGTGGTCGGGTCGAAGCTGGTCGGCGCCTTCACCATGCCGGCCAGCATGGCGGCCTCGTCGATGGTGAGCTTGGCCGGCGTCTTGTTGAAGTAGACCTGGCTGGCGGCGAAGATGCCGTACGCGCCGTTGCCGAAGGCCGCGATGTTGAGGTACCGCTCCATGATCTCGTCCTTGGAGAACTGCTTCTCCACCTGGACGGCGTACTGCATCTCGCGGACCTTGCGGGCGGTGGTGTCCTCGGTCGCGGCCACCACGTCGGCCGGGTGGCTCGCCGAGTACGCGATCGCCAGCCGGACGTACTGCATGGTCAGCGTCGAGGCGCCCTGCTGGGAGGCCGCGCCGGAGCTGTTGTTGACGAACGCCCGGGCGACACCCTTGAAGTCGACACCGTTGTGCTTGTAGAAGTCGTGGTCCTCGGCGGCGACGATGGCCTGCCGCATGACCGGGGCGATGTCCTTGAGCTTGACGTCGCGGCGGTTCTCGTCGTACATGGTCGCCAGCGGGGTCTTGCCGTCGGCGGCGAGCAGGTAGCTGATCTGCGGGGCCCGCTTGACGGTCAGGTCCGGCGGCAGCTTCCCGAGCGTCTCGGCGCCCGCCTTGGCGGCCAGCCCGGACATCGCCACCGCCGGGAACGCGGCGGCCGCCACCACCACCCCGGCCAGCAGGCCGCATATCAGTAGCGATGCGGCGTTGGTCAGTAGATTGTGGTCACGTTTCCGCATCCAGGTCACCTCGACAGCGTACGCGAGTAGGGATTGGGCGGCCTCGGGGCAGGTTTCCCCCATTTCCTGCGTGCGCCGCCCTCGTTGTGCTAAACGCACGACCCCCGGTACGGGGTTGCGCCCGGCGGACGAGTGTCCCCGGAAAGTGGGCATGCCGCAGGGTTTTCACCCGGTCGGCCGGGGTATGCGGCGGGCCGTAGTCCGAGACGCGCGATGTGTCCGAAATGATGGATTTGCCCGACAACGTTGCGTAATCAGGTGACTACGGAGCATGATGAGGGCGGCGACAGAGCCAGATGTCGTCCGTGCCGCCTTGGGGAAGGCCGGGCGCGGATGACCGGGGGGAAATCCGGCTGACCCGCATGGGATCGGTAGGTACTGCAAGGGGGGACGAGTACAGATGGGCATGATCACTGACTGGCCGTCGTTGGCGGCGTGTCAGAACGGAGACCCGGACGCACTGTTCGTACAGGGCGCTGAACAGAACGTGGCGAAGCGGATCTGCCGGAGCTGCCCAGTTCGGTACGAGTGCCTGGCCGACGCGCTCGACAACCGGATCGAGTTCGGCGTGTGGGGCGGCATGACCGAGCGGGAACGCCGGGCGCTGCTGCGCCGGCACCCCCAGGTGGCGAGCTGGCGCAAGATGTTCGAGGCCGCCATGCAGAAGAACGCCAAGGAGAAGGCGGGCAAGGACAAGATTCTGGTCAACGCCGGCTGACCGGCCGTCACCTGGCGGCATCCGTCACCGGTCAGGGCCGGCTGATCGCCGCCCCGATCGTCCGCAGCCCGTCGACGTCGTGCACGTCGGCGGGCTGCGCCGTCACCGCCACCGTCGGCACCGCCGGGAAGGCCTCGGTGAAGGATGCCGCCACCTGCTGCTCGCGGGCCGACTGCTGGAGCAGGGCGGCGTGGGCCCGCAGCACGTCCACGGTGGCCTCGTGGCCCCCCAGCTCCGCCAGCCGTTCCGCCGCGGCGAGGCTCTCCGCCGCGTCCGGAGTGGTCACCGTCGGCCGGTGCACCCGGTTGAGGACCAGCCCGGCCAGGGGCATCCGTTCCTCCCGCAGCCGGCCGGCGAAATAGGCGGCCTCCCGGACCGCGTCCGGCTCCGGTGCCGCGACCAGCAGGAAGGCCGTCTCCCGGGCCTGGAGGATCCGGTACGTCTGCTCCGCGCGCTGCCGGAAGCCCCCGAACATCGAGTCCAGGGCCGCGACGAAACCGGAGAGGTCGGTCAGCAGCTGTGCCCCGAGCACCTTCTGCACCACCTTCGAGAACATCCCGAACGAGGCGGTGACCAGGCTGAACATGCTCCGCCCACCGCTGCGCGCCGGGGCGAGCAGCAGCCGCAGCATCCGGCCGTCGAGGAAGCGGGAGAGCCGGGCCGGCGCGTCGAGGAAATCCAGCGCCGAGCGGGACGGCGGGGTGTCCACCACGATCAGGTCCCACTCGCCCCGGGCGTGGAGCTGCCCGAGCTTCTCCATCGCCATGTACTCCTGCGTGCCGGCGAACGTCGAGCTCATCGCCTGGTAGAAGGGGTTGGCGAAGATCTCCGCCGCCTTCGCCGGGTCGGTGTGCTGGAGCACCACGTCGTCGAAGGTCCGCTTCATGTCCAGCATCATGGCGTGCAGCTCGCCGCCGCCGTCGGTGTCGAGCCCCTTGACCTGGCGGGGGGTGTTGTCCAGCTCGGTCAGGCCGAGGGACTGCGCGAGCCGGCGGGCCGGGTCGATGGTGAGCACCACCGTCCGCCGGCCGTGCCGTTCCGCCGCCCGCAGCGCGAGCGCCGCCGCGGTGGTCGTCTTGCCCACCCCGCCCGCACCACAGCAGACGACGATCCGCACGCCGGGGTCGGCGAGGATGTGGTCGACGTCCAGCAGCGGCGCCGCGTCTTCGGAAGGCACCAATCGAGCGTATCGGGCTCGTGCGGCTCCCCGCGCCGTGCCGGCTTCAGGTGTGAGTCAATCCGCCCGGACGAGCGCGGCGGCGAGCGTCTCCAGGCCGTCCCGGTCCACCCCCGCCGGGAGCAGCGGAAGCTCGACCAGCGGCCGGCCGAGTTCGGACAGCTCCGTGCGGAGCGTCTCCTCCAGCTCCCGCCGGACGGCCTGGTCGACCGCCTCGGTGTGCAGCCCGGCCACGGTGGCCCGGTCGGCCGGGAGCCCGGCGGCGAGCAGCCCCCGGCGGAGTTCGGCCTGGCTGGTGGCCCGTCGGCCGGTGGGCAGCGGAGGGCGGGCGGCGTTGACGATGATCCGCCCGACCGGGAAACCGAACGAGGCCAGCTCGGCGACCGCGTCCAGCGTCTCCTGGACCGGCATCTCCTCCAGGAGCGTGACCACGTGCACCGCGGTCATCGGGGAGCGCAGCAGGGCGGCCACCCCCTCGCTCTGGGTCTTGATCGGTCCGACCTTGGCCAGCCGGGCGGTCTCGGCGGTGACGTTCAGGAACCGGCCGATCCGGCCGGTGGGCGGAGCGTCCAGCACCACCGCGTCGTACGCCCGGCGCTGCCCGCGGGTCCGGCTGGTCGCCTCCTTGACCTTGCCGGTGAGCAGGACGTCACGCAGGCCGGGGGCGATCGTGGTGGCGAAGTCGATCGCGCCGAGCTTGCGCAGGGCGCGACCGGCGGCGCCGAGCTTGTAGAACATGTCGAGGTACTCCAGCAGCGCCTCCTCGGCGTCCACCGCGAGTGCCCGAACCTCCCCGCCGCCCGGCGCGTCGGTCAGGTGCCGCTCCTCGTACGGGAGCGGGTCGGTGCCGAAGAGCTGCGCGATGCCCTGCCGACCCTCTACCTCGACCAGCAGCGTGCGCCGCCCGCCGGTGGCCAGTCCCAGGGCCAGCGCCGCCGCCACGCTGGTCTTGCCGGTGCCGCCCTTGCCGGTCACCACGTGGAGGCGGGCCGGCCACGGGTGGCCGGCCGGGTCGACCGGCTGTTCAGCTGCTCGCACCAGTCGAGCCTAACCACCGCTCGGGATCAGCCGACCTCGCAGACCCACCAGCCGGTCTCCCGGATCACGGTGAACCGCAGTTCCTGGTCGACGATCTTCTCGTCGGCGGTGGTCACGGTCACCTTGGTGGTGACGGTGGCGCGCTCGTCGGTCCGGTCGGACACGGCCGGCGCGGTCCACCGGAACCGGGGCGTGTCGTGCTCGGCGACGTACTTCTCCACCTCGGCCACCTTGGCCGCGATCTTCTCCCGGTCCCGGGAGGAGGAGCAGACCAGGTCGGTCGCGCGACCGGCGTTGCGGTCCTGGTAGACGGCGGTGAGGAACTCCTGGACCGCGGTCGTCGGCTCGTCCGCGCCCTCGCCGGAGTCGGCCCCCCGCAGCAGGAAGAAGGCGGCGGTGCCACCACCGGCGCAGAGCAGCAGCGCGACCACCACGATGATCGAGGCGATCAGCAGCCCGCGCTTCTTCCGCGGCGCGGCCCCCGGGGCCGGGTAGCCGGGCGGGTACGGCCCGCCGGGCGGGAAGGCGCCGCCGGCCGGTGCCGGGTATCCGGGGGGCGGGAAGGGCCCGCCGGGCATGGACGGGGAGACCGGTGCGCCGGACCCGGGCGGCGGAACGGGGGCGCCGGACACCGGCGGGGGGACGGGTGCGCCGTACCCGGGCGGCGGGGCCGGCGTGCCAGGCGGGTATCCCGGCGCGCCACCGTACTGCGGGGCCGGGCCGGGTGTGCCGTACGGGGCGTCGGGCTGGGGCTGGGGCTGGCCGGCGCCGAACGGCGGACCGCTCGGCGGCGGGAACTGGCCACCCTGCGGCGGTTGGGTCATCGTCTCCCCCGGGAGTGCGCTACGCGGTCACCGGCGGCGGTGACGCTTCTGGCGGGCGGGTCGGGAGCGCCGACCCGCCCGTGAGGGTAGCGGTCGCCGGGGCCGACCGGGGTCCCGGTGCGGATGTCGCCGGTGCCGACCGGCCCGTCGACACACTCCACGGTGGGGCGGGTGTGGTCGCTACCGCTGGGTGGGCGGTCGGCGGTATCCACAACCGGACGACCAGCCTGTCGCATATATGACTGTCCGTGATGATCTGAGCGCGTCCAGTTGCTGTTTTCAAATGCCGACCCTACGTTCGGCCCCGGCGCGGGGGAACGGGCGGGCGGTGACGCCCGCCCCGCAGACGGCAGATCGGACAGGCACGACGCCCGGAGGCGGTTGCATGCGCGATGCGGAGAACACTCCCCGCACCCAGTTTCCCGACGGCGACTCCAGGCCCGCACGTCGGGGGGAGCCCGGGGATCCGGTGGTGGCGTCCCCGTGCAACGAACGGCCCTACCGTCGGCCGTCCGACCAGGTCGAACCGCTGCGCCTGCGGGCCCGACCGGTGGACCGTGGTCGAGACGACGACGAGCCGGGCTACGTGATCCACCTGCCGGTCCGGGTGGTGGACCTCGCGGCGGCCACCGCGTTGGCCAACCAGGTGGCCGACTCCCTCGGCTTCCTGCCCGAGCTGGACGCCGGGGAGACCACCGTGTCCACCGCCGACGACCAGAACAACCGGTCCCGGGTCTTCTGCGACCTGCTCCTGCCCGACCGGTCACGCTGCCCCCAGCGCTACGGGCACGCGGGCCCCTGCGGGGAGGCGCCGCTGGTCCCCGAGCCGCGTCCCGTGCCCCGGCCGTCGACCGGGCCGTAGGCTGTCGGCGGAACATCCACCCCACGACAACGGGAGCCGGGCAACGATGCAGAAGTGGGAGTACGCCACCGTTCCGCTGCTGGTCCACGCGACCAAGCAGATCCTCGACAACTGGGGCGAGGACGGTTGGGAACTCGTCTCGGTGGTCCCGGGACCGAACCCGGAGCAGCTCGTCGCCTACCTGAAGCGGCCCAAGGCATGACCGCCACCCCGTACGCCAAGCTCGCCGAGCTGGGGCTGGAGCTGCCCGAGGTCGTCCCCCCGGTGGCCAGTTACGTGCCGGCGGTGCAGTCCGGGCGGACCGTCTACGTCTCCGGGCAGCTGCCGATGGCCGAGGGGAAGCTCCTCGCCACCGGCAAGGTCGGCGCGGGCGTCTCCGCCGAGCAGGCGAAGGACCTCGCCCAGCGTTGCGCGCTGAACGCGCTCGCCGCGATCGACGCGCTGGTCGGTCTGGAGAACGTGGTCAAGGTGGTGAAGCTGACCGGCTTCGTCGCCTCGGCGCCCGGCTTCACCGGTCAGCCCGGCGTGATCAACGGTGCCTCCGACCTGTTCGGCACGGTCTTCGGTGAGGCCGGCCGGCACGCCCGCAGCGCCGTCGGCGTGGCCGAGCTGCCGCTGGACGCCCCGGTCGAGGTCGAGGTGATCGTCGAGGTCGGCTGACCGGTTCCGTTCGCGGCGACCCCACCCGGCCCGGCCGGGTGGGGTCGCCTGTCCCACCGGTTTCCCGGCCGCCGGTGGCCGGTACGGCTATCAAGATCGCGAAGAGTGGCCGGTCGGGTCGTACGATCGCAGCCATGACGGGGCACATGACGACGCCGGCGGCCGCGCTGGCTGATGCGCTGCCGGACTGGGTGACGCTGCTACGCGCGCCGAACCCCGGTCCGATGACCCTCGACGGCACCAACACCTGGCTGCTGCGCGCCCCGGGGCGGGACGAGACGGTCGTGGTCGACCCCGGCCCCGCCGACGAGGAGCACCTGGCCCGGATCGCCGCCCACGCGCCGATCGCGTTCGTGCTGATCACCCATGGGCACCCGGACCACACCGACGGCTCCCGTCGCCTGGCCGAGCTGCTCGGCGGGGTCCCGGTGCTCGCCGTCGACCCGGCGCACACCGTCGACGCCGAGCCCCTCACCGAGCCCTGGGAGCCCTCCGGCGGCTCCGGTTTCCTGATCGACCTGGTGCCCGCCCCCGGGCACACCGCCGACTCGGTCTGCTTCCTCGTCGACCATGAGGGCGAGCGGGTGGTCCTCACCGGCGACACCATCCTCGGCCGGGGCACCACCGTGGTCGCCCACCCCGACGGCAACCTCGGGGACTACCTCGCCAGCCTGGAACGGCTGTCGGCGTACCGGGGGGTCGTCGCCCTGCCGGGGCACGGCCCGGCGCTGGCCGACTGCGGTGCGGCGGCCGACTACTACCTCGCCCACCGGCGGGCCCGGCTCGACCAGGTCCGGGCGGCGGTCGCCGCCGGTGACACCACCGCCGCCGAGGTGGTCGCCCGGGTGTACGCGGACGTGGACCGCTCGCTGTGGTGGGCGGCCGAGTGGTCGGTCCGCGCCCAACTGGAGTACCTGGGGGTGACGCCCCGGGAATCCGGTGGCGCAGAAGCGCGGTTGGACCAACCGTGACCTGCCCGGTGTGTGGAACCGTCGCCGTACCCGGTGCCCGGTTCTGCCACAACTGCGGGGCCGCGCTGCCGGCCGCTGCGACCCTGCCGGCGGCCGAGCGCCGGGTCGTCACCGTGCTCTTCGGTGACCTGTCCGACTTCACCTCCTGGTCGGAGGACCTCGACCCGGAGCGGGTCGGCGCGGTCACCGACCGGGTGCTCGCCGCGCTCGCCGGGGCGGTGAAGACGTTCGGCGGGCACGTCGACAAGCTGACCGGCGACGGCATCATGGCGGTCTTCGGCGCGCCGGTCGCCCACGAGGACGACGCCGAGCGGGCCGTGCGGGCCGCGCTCTCCATGCAACGGGCGGTCCGCCGGGTGCTCGACGACGAACGCGGCGGCGGTGCCCCGCTCGGACTGCGGGTCGGGCTGAACACCGGGGACGTGATCGCCGGCATCCAGGCCGCCATCGAGTACACGGTCATCGGCGACACGGTGAACACCGCCGCCCGGCTGGCCGACGCCGCCGCCGTCGGGGCGGTGTACGCCGGCGCGCGGACCGCCGCCGCCACCCGGCACGTCGCCTCCTGGCGGGCGCTGCGCCCGCTGCGGCTCAAGGGCAAGCGGGAGCCGGTCGAGGCGTACGAACTGCTCGGGCTCCTGGACGCGCCGGGCACCCGGTCCGGCCTCGGCGACGAGGCCCCGTTCGTCGGCCGGGAGGCCGAGGTCGGCCGGGTCGCCGGCCGGCTCGCCGAGGTGATCGACCGCACCGAGCCGAGGGTGCTGCTGATGACCGCCGAGGCGGGGATCGGCAAGTCCCGGTTCGCCGCCGAGGTGGAACGCCTCGCCGCCGGGTACGACGTCGGCGCCGGCCGGTTCGCCGCGCACACCGGGGCGCGGGTGCTCTCGGTGCGCTGCGCGGCCTTCGGTGAGCGTCGCCGGCTCGCCCCCCTGGCCGACCTGGTCCGGGCCGCCGTGGGTCTGCCCGGCGACGCCGCGACCGCGGTCACCCGGGCGGCCGTGGAGGAACGGCTGCGCCGCCTCGAACAGCGGCTCGCCCGGGTGCAGCCGGTGCCGCCGCCACTCGCCACCGACCAGTTGCTGGCCCTGCTCGGCTACGTCGACCTGCCCGGCACGCACGGCGGCCCGGCCGACGACGCCGAGTGGAACGCGAACAGCCCGCCGCCGGACGCCGAGGCGGTGCCGACCGCGGTGGCGGACCTGCTCAGCGGGCTCGCCGCCGAGGCGCCGCTGGTGGTGGTCGTCGACGACCTGCACGACGCGACGCCCGAGACCATCCGGGCGCTCGGGGTGACCCTGTCCCGGCTGGCCGGGCCGGTGCTGGTGCTGCTGTTGGGCCGCCCCGAACTGGTCCGGACCGCCGGCACGCTGACCCGGCTCTCCGAGGCCGAGGTGCACGTGCTGCCGCCGCTGCGCGGCGCGGACGCCTCCCGGCTGCTGACGACGTACCTCAGCGGCGGGAAGCTGCCCCCGGCCGACGCCGACCGGCTGCTCGCCACCGCCCAGGGCAACCCGTTCTACCTGGCCGAACTGGTGACGCTGCTGATGGAGCGGGGTGCGTTGACCGCCGGGGCCGAGCGGGACGGCAGCGGCGCGGCGACCTGGCGGCTGGCCCCGGGCTCCCTCGGCAGCCGGCTGCTCTCCCGTGACCTCGCCGCCGTCCTGGCGGCCCGGATCGACGCGCTCCCGGCCGAGGCCCGTTCGGTGCTCCGGGACGCCGCCGTGGTCGGCGACACCGTGCCCACCGGCACCCTGGAGGCGCTGCGCGAGCGGCGTACCGGACGGGACGGCCGACCGGCGGCCGTGGTGGCGGTGGAGCTGGACCGGGCCGTGGAGGAACTGCTGCAACGCCGGATGCTGCACCGCACCCGGACGGGTTACTCCTTCGCCACCCCGCTGATGCGGGAGGCCGCCTACGCCGGGGTCAGCAAGGCCGACCTGGCCGACCGGCACGCCGCCCTGGCCCGCTGGGCCGCGCCGACCGACTCCGGTGGCGCGCCCGTGCCGGGTGGGTTCACCGACGCCGCCCGGGACGAGTTCGTCGCCGAGCACGCCGAGCGGGCCACCGCGTTGGCCGACGCGGTCGGGCTCCGTCCGGACGCGCCGGCCCGCACGGTCGCCCCGCTGGGCGTGGCCGCACTGGACCGGGCCGCCCGCCGCTCGCTCGCCGCCGGTGAGCCGGCCCTCGCCGTCGAGTACGCCGAACGCGCCGCCGAGCTGGCCCGGGACGGGCTGCCGGTCACGGCCCGGGTGGTGCACGCCCGGGCGTTGCTCCAGGTGGGGCGGGCCGCCGACGCGCTCGCCTTCGCCGAGAAGATCGCGGCCAACGCCGCCGACGACGGCGCGACCCGGGCCAACGCCCTGCTGCTGGCCGGGCAGGCGTACCAGAACCTCGGTGACCTGGGGCGGGCGGTGGCGAGCTGGCAGGAGGCGTTGCAGGTGGCCGCCGCCGCCGAGCTGCCCACGCTGCGTGCCTCGGCGATGCGCCGGCTCGGCATGGCCGACTTCGTCACCGGGCGGCTGGGTCAGGCCAGCAGCCGGTTCGCCGCCGCGTACCAGGTCAGCCTGGCCGCCCAGGATCCGCGTGGGCAGGCGTGGTCGTTGCAGAACCTGGCCTGGGTGACCACCACCCGGGGCGACTTCGCCGGCACCGACGCGGTGCTCGGCCGGGCCGCCCGGCTCTTCGCCGAACTCAAGGACCCGTACGGGCGGGCCTGGCTGCGCGGGACGACCGCGTTCGCCCGGCTGCTCGCCGGCCGGCTGCGCGAGGCGTACCGGCTGGCGCGGATCTTCCTGCCGTTCGGCGAGCGGATCGGCGAGGCGTGGGTGGTCGGCACGCTGCGCGCCGTCGAGGCGTACGCCGCCGCCGAGATGGGCGAGCTGGCCGAGGCGGACCGGTCGGCCCGGCGCGCGTACCGGGACTTCGTCGCCGCCTCGGACGACTGGGGCCGAGGCTTCGCCCTGGTGGTGCGGGGTGCGGTCGCCCGGGGGCTGGGCGAGCCGGAGCATGCGGCGGACCTGCTCTCCGACGCCCTCGACCACGCCGGTCGGACCACCCACCCGCTGCTCACCGGCATGGCCGGCACGCTGCGCGGCTTCGTCGCCCTGGACCTGGGCGACGGGGCGGCGGCCGAGCGGTACGCCCGCGAGGTGCTCGCCGCCGTGGAGCCGCACAACCCGCAGGCCCCGGCCCAGGTGGCTCCCCGGGTGCTGCTGGCGATGGCCCGGCTGGCGGCGGGTGACCCGACCACCGCGGTGGGGCTGCTCGCCCCGGTGGCGACCGCCGGCAAGACCCCGGCGCTGCTCATCTCCCGACGACAGACCCTGGCCCGGTACGCTTCGGCGCTGCTCGCCCTGGGGCAGCACGAGCAGGCGCTGGACTGGGCCCGTCGGGCGGTCGCCGCACCGGCCGAGGACGTCCGCAGCCAGGTAATCGCGGCGACGGTGCTGGCCGAGGCGTCCAGCGCGTGCGGCCGTCCGGTCGAGGCGCTGGCCGCCGCCGAGGAGGCGGTCCGGCTGGCGTACGCGACGGAGCAGCGCAGCGAGCGGGCCGGCGCGGAGGCGTTGAAGGCCCGGCTGCTCGTCCCGGGTACGGCCGGCCTGGTCACCGCCACGCCGGCTACGGCGGACGCGGCGACGGCGACACCGGGCGGGACGGCGACGCCGGGCAGGTCGGGCTCGGTCGGTTCGGCGGGATCTGCCGGTTCCGCTGATGCCGGGACGCGTCGTGGCGATTAGCGTAAGGGGCCACAGCGGTGGTCCACAGTGACGGCCGTACCCACGAAAGGACCGTCATGAGACTGCCGCGCTCCGCCGCCGGCTGGACCGTCGCGGTCTTCGGTGGGATGGCGCTGCTGAGTGGTGTGCTCGGGCTGCTCTGGCCGGGGGCCCTGCTCGGCCTGATGGGTCTCGCCGTGCCGCCGACCCGGGCCTCCGGCGATTACACCGGCACCTTCCTGGTCGCGTCCTCCATGGCGGCGTTCAACATGGGGGTCTACTACCTCCTCGCCGCAGTCAGCGAGTGGCGCCCGTTCTTCCGTTTCACCGTGGTGTTCCGGCTGGTCACCGTCAGTGTGTTCATCCTCGTGGTGGCGGCGGACGTCGCTCCGGCCGGGTTCCTCGGGGTGGCCGCGTGGGAGGGCATGGGAGCGTTGGCGACCGCGCTGGGCCTCCGCGTGGACGCCCGCCGGCATGCGGGCGGCCAGGGCCGTGCCGGACCGTCATCCGCGCTGGTCGCCGGTGCGGGGCTCTGAGTCGCCGGACGAGTTGGGTATTTTCGAGCTGTGACCGCCACCCCGCCCGGCGCCCTGCCGAAGCCCATCGTGCCCGGTCTGACGGATTTGCAGGTATTTGCCCGGGGTGGCTACGCCACCGTCTACCGGGCCGTCCAGATCTCCGTCGGGCGTGAGGTCGCGGTCAAGGTGGAGAACCGCACCCTGGACAGCGAACGGGACCAGGCCCGCTTCCTGCGTGAGGCGCGGGCCGCCGGTCGGATGTCGTCCCACCCGCACGTGGTGGACCTCTTCGACGTCGGCGTCACCATCGACCAGCATCCGTACCTCATCATGGAACTCTGCGACGGGTCGTACGCCGAGCGGATGCGGACCTCCCCACTCGGCCCGGTCGAGGCGCGCGATCTCGGCGTCAAGATCGCGGACGCGCTGGCGCACTCGCACGCGGCCGGGGTGCTGCACCGCGACGTGAAGCCGGCCAACATCCTCCACTCGCACTTCAACTCGGCGGTACTGGCCGACTTCGGGCTGGCGGTGCTGGCCGAGGTGCGGGACCCGACGGTCACCATGGAGGTGCTCACCCCGGCGTACGCGCCGCCGGAGATGTTCAACCACGCCCCGCCCTCGCCGGCCGTCGACGTCTACGCCCTCTGCGCCACGCTGTACGCGGTGATGCACGGTCGGCCCCCGCGCTGGCAGTCGGAGCGCAACCCGAGCCTGGTCACCGTACTGGACATGTTCAACCGTCCGATCCCCTCACTGCCCGGGGTGCCGGACGAACTGGTCGAGGTGCTCCGGCTCGGCATGTCGAACGACCCGGCCGCCCGGCCCTCGGCAGTCGAACTGCGTGGCCTGCTGGCCGGACTGCCGCTCGACCCGACAGACTCCCCGCACCAAGGGGGAACGTCCTTCGTCGGGCCCTGGCGGCCCCCCGGCCCCGCCGAGCGCACCGGCGGCGACCCGGCACGCGGGCACACCGGTCAGCCCGCGCCGCGTGCTCCGGTGGAGCAGGACCACCCGACCGTGCCGGCCCCGGTGCGCCGCCGGCGGCGCTGGTTCCTCGGTGGGGCGGGCGTGCTCGCCCTGGTCGCGTCGGCGAGCGCCGGCGCGTGGGTGGCGGACAGCACCCGGACGCCGGACCCATTGCCGTCCACCACCGCCGTCGCGGGGACGCTGCCGGGCTGCGTGAACGGTGCGACCGAGCTGCCCGCCGGGGTTCGCTGCGCCGACGAGTTGCAGTGCTTCGGACCGGTCCGGGTGCGGGGCACCCGGGCCCAGGCCGTCCGGGTCCGCTGCGACCGGCGGCACACCTGGGAGAGCTACGCCGAGGGCGACCTCCCCGCGGAACTGGTCGGCGCCGACCACGACACGGTGAAGACGGCCCCGTCGATCCGGCAGGTCTGCAACCCCACGACGTTCCGGCTCACCAGCGGCCTGACCCACGAGGACGGGTGGAAGCTGGAGGTGCTGCCGCCGGACGACGCCGACCCCGACCAGACGTACCGCTGTCTGGCCGGCCGTGGGGTCGACGGCCTGGCGACGCCGACCCTCAGCCTGCGCTGACCGGCCGGCCCGCGCCGGTTCCCCGGCCGGGCTCGGCCCGGACGGCCGGGCGGTGCGGTCAGCGGTCGCGGAGCCGGGCGCGCAGCGCCGCCACCATCATCGGATTGTCGAGGGTCTCCAGGGTGGGCGCGTCGATCCCACGTTGGCCACCCGTGGACTGCTGCGGGGGTGTGGCCGCCGGTGCGGCCGGTGGCTGGTGGCGCGCCGCGTCGACGGCGACCCCCGCGGTCATCGCGAGCAGGACGACGAGGATGGCCAGCACCACGCCCAGGAAGTCGTCCCGGCGCAGGACGACCAGGGTGACCAGGAGGGAGACCGCCGCGAGCACGGCGGTCGCCGCCAGGATCCGGGCACGGGATCGGGTTAGACGCGTCACCCGTCCAGCATCACCCGGTTACCCGCGCTGTCAACCGTCGGGCCGTCCTCCGCCGATCCGGACGCCTCCCGGTCCGCGCCGGTCGCCAGACAGCGAATCCGTGTGTCTGATTCATGACGTGGTGTGTGCCGCGCCCGGCCGGGTGAGGCACCGAGTGGGATCGGTCACATACCCTGAGTGGCCCGCTCGATCTCCGGGAGGCCGCTTATGACCATGCCGTCCCGACAGCAGCTCCGGTCGATCGCCACCGCGCTGGCGGTCACCCTGACCCTCTCCCTCGCGGCGGTCGCCGGCTGCGACAGCACCCAGAAGCCCGAGTTCCCCTCCGTGCAGGAGAAACTGCGCGAGACGCAGGTCCACGGCCAGCCGAAGCTGCGGATCGGCGTGGCGATCCTGGACCCGCTGCTGGACGAGGAGAAGAACGCCTTCGTCAACTTCGAGGCCGCGATCGCCCGGTACATCGCCGCATCGCTCGGCTACGGGGACGACCAGCGGATCGACCTGGTGCCGCTGGCCACCGAGGACCGCATCCCCGCCCTCCAGAGCGGCGAGGTCGACCTGGTCGTCAGCAGCTTCTCGATGACCAAGGATCGGGAGAGCCAGGTCCTCTTCGCCGGTCCGTACTTCGTCACCACCCAGGAGGTCCTGATCCCGATCCAGCTCAAGGACCGGGTCCGGACCATCGAGGACCTGCGCGACCCCAAGCTGCGGGTCTGCGCCAGCGGCGGATCGACCAGTGAGGCGGAACTGGAGGAGCACGGCATCCGGCCCCAGGTGGTCAAGAACGTCAGCGACTGCGTCCGGGGCATCCGCGAGGGCCGGTACGACCTGGTCAGCTCCGACGAGGCCATCCTGGCCGGGTTCCGCTCCCAGTTCCCCACCGAGTTCCAGATCGTCGACATGCCCTTCGGCACCAGCGAGCGGATCGGCGTGGGGGTGCCGATCGGTGACCCGGCGCTGCGCGACCTGGTCGCCTACTTCCTGGACAAGAGCTACCAGCAGGGGCGCCGGGACGGCAGCAGCCCCTGGTTGACGGCGTACAACAAGACGCTCGGCCCGTGGCTGAAGGCGGACCTGCCCCAGCCGCAGCCGTTGGACGTGCCGGACCTGGTGGACTTCGACGACAAGGCACCGACGCGATGAGCGCCCCTGTCGACGCCGGCCGGGCCGAGCGGCGGGACCGGGCGAGCCAGTCCTTCTGGACGCTCGTCGTCGGCGTACCGGCGGTCTTCTCGGTGCTCCGCCTCGCGGTGGAGGCCGGGGGCGAACTCCAGACCACGCTGCTGCTGGTGGCGAACGTCGGACCGGTGAACCTGATCGCCGGCTTCCTCACCACCGCGGCCCAACTGGTCTCCACCGTCCTGGTCGCCATCTTCGCCCTCGGCGCGGTCTTCGCCGTCAGCGCCGACGGGCCGGCTGCCGACGCCGACGGCCCCTCGGCCCCGGCCCGTCGGCCGATTCTCGCCCGGTGGGTCGACATCACCCCGGCCTGGCTGGTGCTGGCGAGCTTCCTGTTCGCACTGGTCACCTGGGAGCTGCTCTACCTGCCACTGCTGCTGCCCGCGACGGCCGCCGCGTTCCAGTTCTCCCCGGAACGGCTGCACGAGCGGCTGATGCCCCGTCTGCTGCTCCTGCTCGGCCTCCTGGCGGGGTACGGCTGGCTGGTCCTGCCCACCATGGCCGACGCCTGGGATCAGCGGGACGTGGTGGCGCTGTTGCTGCTCGGCGGGCCGCCGCTGCTCGCCTGCGCCGCCGCCGGGCCCCTGCCCCGGGCGGTGCTCCGCCCGCTCGCCCCGGTCACCCAGACCGCCGTGCTGGTCATCCTGGCCTGGGCCGCGGTGCCGGTGATCACCACTCCGGTGCTGCCGCTGACCGTGGTCACGGTGACCGCGACGAGCGGGGGGAACGAGGACGTGCGGGGGCACGTGGTGGCCGTTGACGACGTGAACATGACGATCCTGGAGGCCCGGGGCGGGGTGCGGTTCGTCCCGGTGGACCGGGTCGAGGCGCAGGTGCTCTGCCCGAACGAGGACGCACTTCCCCGGCACCGACTGCGGATCCACGACTTCCACGTCGAGGACTCGCTGTTGGAGGGACTTGGCCGGCGGGTGCGGCCGGTGCACCGCGTCGACGCCGCCTGCCGTACCCCGGGCTGACCGGGCGCACCGCTCAGTACGACCGGTCCTGGCCGAGCACGTGCTGCGCCACGAAGTTGAGGATCATCTCCCGGCTGACCGGGGCGATCCGGCCGGCGCGGACCGCCCCGAGCAGGGTGGCGACGCCGTACTCGGTGGTCATGCCCGCGCCGCCGTGCACCTGCACGGCGGTGTCCACGGCGAGCGCGGCGGCCTCCCCGGCCGCGTACTTGGCCATGTTGGCGGAGATCCCGGCCTCCAGATCCCGGCCGGCGTCGTACAGGGCGGCGGCCTTGTAGATCATCAGTCGGGCCAGCTCCACCTGGATCGCCGCGTGCGCGAGCGGGTGGGACACCCCCTGGTGCGAGCCGATGCTCCGTCCACCCCAGACCGCACGGGTGGCGGTGTACTCCGAGGCGCGCTCGACCGCGTACCGGGCGGTGCCGGCCCCCATCGCGGCGACGGTGATCCGCTCCGGGTTCAGGCCGGCGAAGAGCGCCGGCAGGCCGGCGTCGAGCGACCCGCCGACCAGCGCGTCGGCGGGCAGCCGCACGTCATCGAGATAGAGCAGGAACTGGTTCTCCGGGGAGACGATCTCCATGTCCAGCTTCGACCAGGTCAGCCCGGCCGCGTCCGTCGGCACGACGAAGAGCGCCGGCTTGAGCTTCCCGGAGGCGGCGTCCTCGGTGCGCGCCACCACCAGCACGTAACCCGCCTCGTCGACCCCCGAGATGTAGCACTTGCGACCGGAGAGCAGCCAGTCGTCGCCGTCGGAGCGGGCCACCGTACCGAGCCGGTGGAAGTTCGACCCGGCCTCCGGCTCGGTGATCGCGAAGACCACCTTCAGGGAACCGTCGGCCAGTCCGGGCAGGAAACGTTCGCGCTGCCCGTCAGTGCCGTGCCGGGCGATCACCGTGGCGGCGATGGCGGGGGAGACCACCAGCAGCAGCAGCGGGCAGCCGGCGGCGGCCAGCTCCTCGCAGACGATCGCCAGCTCGGTGATGCCGCCGCCCCCGCCGCCGTACTCGGTGGGGATGTTGACCCCCAGGTAGCCGAGCCGGCCGGCCTCGTCCCACAGCTCGGTGGTGTGCTCGCCGGCCTTCGCCTTCGTCACGAAGTACCGGTGGCCGTACCGCCGGCCCAGGGCCCGGACGGCGTCGCGGAGCTGCTCCTGCTCGTCGGTCAGGTCGAAGTTCATCAGGCGTCCTCCTGGATCGGGTCGACCACGGCCAGCACGGCGCCCGTCTCGACCTGCCCGCCAGCCGGCACCGGCAGGTCGGTGACGACGCCGTCGACCGGGGCGAGCACGGGATGTTCGAGCTTCATCGCCTCCAGGGTCAGCAGCAGGTCCCCGGCGGTGACCCGTCGACCCACCTCGACGTGCCGCCGGGTGACCGTGCCCGGCAGCGGCGCCAGCAGCGAGCCGGCGGCCACCTCGGCGGCGGGCAGCGGCAGGCGCGGCAGCTCGGTGAGGCTCGTCGCCCCGTCCGGGCCGTCCACGAAGACCTCCGACCCCACCCGGTGTACGCGCCACGTCCGCCGGACCCCGTCGACGTCGAGCACCACCCGCTCGCCGACCGCCTCGACCAGGGTGACGGTCCGCTCGTCGGACGGGTCGGTGGACCACTCGGCGAGCCTCCCGGACCGGTCCAGCCGGTACCGGACCTCGATCTTGCCATCCGGCCCGACGAAGCGGGTGACCTGCGGGAACGCCGGCACGTTCCGCCAGCCCGACGGGAGCGAGCCGAGCACCCGCGCGGACGCCCGCCGCCCGGCGGCCGTGGCGAGCGCGGCGGCCAGGGCGGTCACCGGCACCTCGGCGGCCGGCAGCAGCGGCGCGAACACCTCCGGATGCCGGTCCAGGAAGCCGGTGTCGACCTCGGCGGCCAGGAAGTCCGGGCTGCGCAGCACCCGGACCAGCAGGTCGCGGTTGGTGGTCACCCCGTGCAGTTCGGCCCGGGCCAGCGCGCCGGCCAGCAGCCGGGCCGCCTCGGTCCGGGTCGGCCCCCGGGCGACCAGCTTCGCCAGCATCGAGTCGTAGTGCACACCGACCGTGGAGCCGTCCGTCACGCCGGAGTCCAAGCGCAGACCGGGGCGGGCGAGGCCGCCGAACTCGACGGCCACCCCGGGCACCGCGAACCGGTGCAGGGTGCCGGTCGCCGGACGCCAGCCGTGCGCCGGGTCCTCGGCGCAGAGGCGTACCTCGATCGCGTGGCCGTCGACCGGTGGGGCCTGCGCGAACGGCAGCGGCTCGCCCTCGGCGACGAGCAGTTGCAGCCGGACCAGGTCCAGGCCGGTGGTGAGTTCGGTGACCGGGTGCTCGACCTGGAGCCGGGTGTTCATCTCCAGGAAGAAGAACTCGCCGGTCGGGGCGAGCAGGAACTCCACCGTGCCCGCGCCGACGTAACCGACCGCCCGGCCGGCTGCCACCGCCGCCGCGTGCAGCCGCTCCCGCAGCTCGGGCGGGACGACCGCCGGGGCCTCCTCGACGAGCTTCTGGTGCCGGCGCTGGATCGAGCACTCCCGCTCGCCGAGCGCGACCACCGTTCCGTGCGTGTCGCCGACGATCTGCACCTCGACGTGCCGGCCGCGCTCGACGTACCGCTCGACGAAGACCGTGCCGTCGCCGAACGCCGCCGCCGACTCGCGGCGCGCGGAGGCGAGTGCCCCGGCCAGGTCGGCGGCGTCCCGGACGACGCGCATGCCCCGCCCACCGCCGCCGGCGGACGCCTTGACCAGCACCGGGAAGTCGGTGATCCGGTCGGGGTCGGTCCAGGTCGGCAGCATCGGCACGCCCGCCCCGGCGAGCAGCGTCTTGGCCGCCATCTTGTCGCCCATCGCGGCGATCGCCGTGGCCGGTGGCCCGACCCAGATCAGCCCGGCGTCGGCCATCGCCGCCGCGAACCCGGCGTTCTCGGCGAGGAAGCCGTAGCCCGGGTGGACGGCGTCCGCGCCGGTGCGCCGGGCCGCGTCGAGGATCAGGTCGGTCCGCAGGTACGTCTCGGCCGGGGTGTCCCCCGGCAGGCGTACCGCCCGGTCGGCCTCGGCGACGAAGGGCGCGTCGGCGTCCGCGTCGGAGTGCACGGCGACGGTCTCCACGCCGAGCGTCCGGCAGGTGGCGAAGACCCGGCGGGCGATCTCCCCCCGGTTGGCGACCAGCAGTCTGGTGATCATTGTGCTCACATCCGGAAGACGCCGAAGCCGGCCGCCCCGGCGACCGGACCACTGTGGACGGCCGATAGGCAGAGACCGAGGACGGTACGGGTGTCCCGGGGGTCGATCACCCCGTCGTCGTAGAGCCGCCCGGAGAGGAAGAGCGCCCCGGACTCCGACTCGATCTGCTGCTCGACCATGGCCCGCATCGCCACGTCGGAGTCCTCGTCGTACTCCCGACCCCGGGCGGCGGCGGCCTGCCGGGCCACGATAGACAGCACCCCGGCCAACTGCGCCGGCCCCATCACCGCCGACCTGGCGTTCGGCCAGGTGAACAGGAACCTCGGCTCGTACGCCCGCCCGCACATGCCGTAGTTCCCCGCCCCGTACGACGCGCCGAGGTTGACCGTCAGGTGCGGCACGGACGAGTTCGACACCGCGTTGATCATCAACGCGCCGTGCTTGATGATGCCGCGCTGCTCGTACTCGGTGCCGACCATGTAGCCGGTGGTGTTCTGGAGGAAGACCAACGGGGTGTCGGTGGCGTTGGCGAGCTGGATGAACTGGGCCGCCTTCTGCGCCTCCTCGCTGAACAACACCCCCCGGGCGTTGGCGAGGACGCCGACCGGGTACCCGTGCAGTTCGCCCCAGCCGGTGACCAGCGCGGTGCCGTACGCCGGCTTGAACTCGTCGAACTCGCTGTCGTCCAGGACCCGGGCGAGCACGTCACGCGGGTCGAACGGCACCTTCAGGTCGGCACTGACGATGCCGAGCAGCTCCTCCGGGTCGTACCGGGGCGGGGCCGGGTCCGGGGTGCGGGGCGGCGGGCCCTGCTTGCGCCAGTTGAGCCGGCGTACGCACCGCCGGGCCAGCCGGATGCCGTCGTGTTCGTCCTCGGCGAGGAAGTCGGCCAGCCCGGAGCGGGTGGCGTGCATCGCCGCCCCGCCCAGGGACTCGTCGTCGGCGTCCTCACCGGTCGCCATCCGCACCAGCGGCGGTCCGGCCAGGTAGACCTGCGACCGGTCCCGAATCATGATCGTCTGGTCGGACATGCCCGGGATGTAGGCGCCACCGGCGGTGGCGTTGCCGAAGACCACGCTGACCGTGGGGATCCGCGCGGCGGAGAGCCGGGTCAGGTCCCGGAACACCCGACCGCCCGGGATGAAGATCTCCGCCTGGGTGGGCAGGTCCGCACCGGCCGACTCGACCAGGTTCACCATCGGCAGCCGGTTGGCGAGCGCGATCTCCCCGGCCCGCCGGGTCTTGGCGAGCGCCCACGGGTTGACCGCGCCGCCGCGTACCGTCGGGTCGTTGGCGAGGACCAGGCACTCCACCCCCTCGACCACCCCGATCCCGGTGACCACGCTCGCCCCGACCGGGAAGTCCGTGCCGTACGCGGCCACCGGCGACAGCTCCAGGAACGGACTGTCCGGGTCGAGCAGCAGCTCGATCCGCTCCCGGGGCAGAAGCCGGCCGCGCCGGTGGTGCCGGGCGACGTACTTCTCGCCGCCGCCGGCCCGGGCGGCGTCCAGCGCCTCGTCCAACTCGGCCAGCCGGGCGAGCAGTGCCTCCCGGTTGGCCCGGTGGACCTCCGAGGTGGGATCGACGGTGCTGCGCAGGACGGTCACGACGGCACCCCCGCCCCGCCGGGGACGCCCGGCGTCGCCGACCCCGTCGTCCGGCCGGTCGGGAGCAGCTCCGCCGGCAGGTCCACGATCCGGGCCCGGAGCAGCTCCCCGAGCGCCTTGGCCTGCGGGTCGAACCGGGTGGAGGCGGCCACCCCCTGGCCGAGCAGGCCCCGGATCACGAAGTTCACCGCACGCAGGTTCGGCAGCTCGTACCGCTCGACGGTCAGCCCGACGGTCTCCGGCAGCAGCTCGCCGAGGCGCTCGACGGTCAGCCAGCCGCGCAGCCAGACATACGCCGCTTCGGTGCGCGCCCAGATCCCGAGGTTCGCGTCGCCGCCCTTGTCGCCCGAGCGTGCCCCCACCAGCTCCCCGAGCGCACCCCGCCTCGTCGGGTGGTAGGAGGGGCCCCCTACAGGTGATTTCTGCTCTGCAGGGGACCCCTGCTCGCACGTCAGCGGTGGGGGTGGGATCGGCACGCGTTCGCCGGAGGGGAGCACGGCGACGTGCGTGACCGCGTCCTGCGGCACCGTGTCGGAGGTGAAGACCCCGTACGGCGTCGCGTCGCCGGGCAGGGTGGTCAGCGTGCAGCCCGGATAGGAGGCCAGCGCCAGCTCCACTGCGGCGCCCGAGAAGGCCCGTCCGGCCCGCGCCTTGTCACCGTCCTTCAGGTGTACGTGCAGCAGCGCGCTCGCCGTCTCGGTGTCGCCCGCGTCGACCTGGTCGGTACGGGCGAGGCGGAACTCCAGCCCCTCCGGGCCGATCGCGGCCTCGATCTGGTCGCGGACCAGCGCCGCCTTGGCCGGGACGTCCAGTCCGCAGAGGACGAAGGTCATCGAGTTGCGGAACCCGCCGAGGTTGTTGACGCCGACCTTCAGGGTGTCCGGCGGCGGGGCGCCCCGGGTGCCGCTGACACGTACCCGGTCGGGACCGTCCTGGCGCAGGGCCACCGTGTCGAGCCGGGTCACCACGTCCGGGCCGAGGTAGTCCGGCCCGCCGATCTCGTAGAGGAGCTGCGCGGTGACCGTCTCCACGGTGACCGCCCCGCCGGTGCCCGGGTGCTTGGTTATCACCGACGAGCCGTCCGGATGCAGCTCGGCGACGGGGAAGCCGGGACGCCGTCCGCCGTCGGGCAGCTCGGTGAAGAAGCTGAAGTTTCCGCCGGTCACCTGCGCCCCGCACTCGATCAGGTGCCCGGCGACGGTGGCCCCGGCCAGCGCGTCGAGGTCGTCGTGCCGCCAGCCGAACCGGGCGATCCCCGGACCGACCACCAGGGAGGCGTCGGTGACCCGACCGGTCACCACCACGTCCGCGCCCGCCTCCAGGCAGGCCGCGATACCGAACGCCCCCAGGTACGCGTTCGCGGTGAGCGCGTCCGGCCGGGGCACGGCGTCGCCCTCGACGTACCCGATCCGGACGGTGAGGCCGAGCCGGTCGGCGAGCGACCCGATCGCGGCGGCCAGCCCGGCGGGGTTGACGCCCCCGGCATTGGTGACGATCTGTACGCCCCGCTCCAGCGCGGTGCCGAGGGTGCCCTCCAGTTGCCGGAGGAACGTCTTCGCGTAGCCGAGGGAAGGGTCGCGGAGCCGGTCCCGGCCGAGGATCAGCATGGTCAGCTCGGCGAGGTAGTCGCCGGTGAGGACGTCCAGCTCACCGCCGTCGAGCATTTCCCGCCAGGCGGTGGACCGGTCGCCGTAGAAGCCGGAGGCGTTGCCGATCCGGATCACGCGGTCACCGTCGCGGGACGAACGGGCAGGTCCGACAGGACGACCATGGGTGCCTCCGGTCACGGGGTGAGCAGGGTGGCGAGCTGGCGCTTCCAGGTGTTCAGCAGGGCGGTGCGACGGGTCGAGTCGTCGGTGAGCAGGTTGGCCACCCCGAGCCCACGGAGCAGGTCGAGGGTGGCCTGCACCGCCTCGCGAACCCCGGGACGCCGTTCGTCGGCGTCGAGCAGCGTGACGGTGAGCCGGTGCATCTCCCGGCCGACCCGGGCCTCCAGGGGCACCAGGGCCGCGCGTAGTTCCGGGTCGGTGCGGGCGGCCACCCAGAGTTCGAGGGCGGCGACGAAGAGCGGCCCGGTGAAGGCGGCGGCGAGCATGTCGATCACCCGGTCGAACCGCTGGGGACCGGCCGGCAGCGCCTCGGCCTCGGCACGCAGCTCCGCCGCGCGACGCTCGGCCAGGTGGACCACGGCTGCGGTGACCAGGGCCGCCCTGGTGGGGTAGTGGTGCAGTTGCGCGCCCCGGGAGACCCCGGCCCGGGTGGCGACGACCGTGGTGGTGGTGCTGGACCAGCCATGTTCGACCAGGCAGTCGACGGTCGCCTCCAGCAGCCGGGTGCGGGTGGCGCGGCTGCGCTCCTGCTGCGGCACGCGGCTCGGTTGTGCAGGCACCCCGCCAGCGTGCCGTCGGAGAAACAAACAGTCAAGACTGACTTTTTCCAGGTTGGTCGTTTCCCGGTCGCAGACATCGCCCACGAGGGCCGGAAGGAAAGGTGATGCTGGCCGTAGCTTTGGAGCTGCCCGCACGAACGGGGCAGCTCCAAAGGTGCGACGGACTATGGTCCGACCACGACGGCCCGCCCTCCTGGGGTTGCTCTCCGGGCTATCCGCTCCCCGGCCCGCGCCGTAGCGGCACACGGCCTCTGCTACGTGGGCGTGAGCTGGCCCGCCGCCATCCTCCCGGACGGCAGGGCGACCGCCACCTGGTCGCTCGACTGCCGCAGTCTCGCCAACCCGAGCCGGCCCGCACCGGACATCGGCGGCGCGACCCTGGAGGTACGTATCTACCAGGGCGAGTACACGTGGGACTCCGGCACGATGATCAAGGGGCAGGCGTGCCTGTCCGTCGGCAACCCCCGTCCGTCGTGCTCGGTCACCACCGACACCCCCTGCAGTTCGGCGTGCCGTACTACACCCGGCTCGACGTGAAGGTGGTCCTCGCCGGGGGCCTGGAGCCGGTCGGTGTCTTCGTGACGGACCCCATCCGACGTAGCTGACCCGCCCTCGTGCCTCGGCCGGTCGGACGTGACCCGTGGCGCGGCGGTGCGAACCTGCCGCGCCCGGCTGGTGTGCCGAGGCAGCCGAACGGCGGTGTGGATCAGCGGCCGTCGCGTGGGCCGAAGACGGTCAGCGCCTCGGCGTCGTCGTGCCGGGAGTGCACGTACTCGTCGGCCCAGGCGGCTGCCTCCGGATACGCCGACTCGGCGGCCACGCGGGCGCAGGCGGCGTCCAGGTCGAACCCGCTGCGGCGCAGCTGCACACCGGGGCCGAGCAGCGCCCAGTGCGCTCCCGCCCCGCCGTACGGCATGCCGACGCTGCCGGGATTGACCACCAGGCGGCGGTGGGCGAGCCGGACGAACGGCATGTGGGTGTGGCCGCAGACCACCGTGCCCACCTCCGCCGGCAGCGTGGCGAAGACCTCGGCCCACCGGTCGAGCCGGGAGTCGACCAGCACGACCTCCTCGTCGTCGCGCGGGGTGGCGTGGCAGAACAGCACCTCACCCAGCCCGGCGACCGGCAGCGTGACGCTGAGCGGCAGCGCGGCCAGCCGGGTTACCTGGTCGTCGCGGAGCTGGCTGGCGGCCCACGGCGTCACCTCGTCCGGGACCGGGAACTGGTGACCGCCACGCAGCCGGACCAGCTCGCGGTCCGCGTTTCCGCCCACCCAGACGGCCCGGTCGCCGAGGGTGACCAGCAGGTCCAGCACCTCGACCGGCTGGGGCCCGGCGGCGATGTCCCCGGTGAGCACCACCAGGTCGGCCGCGACGACGTCCGGTTCGGCCAGTACGGCCTCCAGCGCGGGCAGGACACCGTGGATGTCGGAGAGGACGGCGACGCGTTCCAGCATCAGGTCAGGGTGTCAGCCGACCAGCGGTCCGGTCGATGGATTCTGCGTCGGGCAGAACACGGGAGGGCACACCCGAGGGTGGCCCTCCCGTGAAAGAGCGGGGTCAGACCCGCGCGCGGCGGGCGAGCCGCTCCGGGTCGAGGATGATGATGCTCTTGCCGTCCAGGCGCAGCCAGCCCCGGGACGCGAAGTCGGCCAGCGCCTTGTTGACGGTCTCCCGGGACGCGCCGACGAGCTGCGCGATCTCCTCCTGGGTCAGGTCGTGCGTCACCCGCAGGACCCCGCCGTCGCGGGTGCCGAACCGGCCGGCCATCTGGAGCAGGTTCTTGGCGACCCGGCCAGGCACGTCCGTGAAGATCAGGTCGGCCAGCGAGTCGTTCGTCCGCCGGAGCCGGCGGGCCAGCACCCGAAGGAGCTGCTCGGCGATCTCGGGCCGGTTGTTCAGCCACGGCCGCAGCGCCTGCTTGCGCAGACGGACCAGCCGGGTGTCGGTGACCGCGGTGGCCGTCGCCGTGCGCGGGCCCGGGTCGAAGAGCGACAACTCGCCGACCATGTCCGACGGGCCCATCACCGCGATGAGGTTCTGCCGGCCGTCGGCGGCCCGTCGCCCCACCTTGATCTTGCCGGAAAGCAGGATGTAAAGGCTGTCGCCGGGCTCGCCCTCGTTGAAGACCACCTCGCCCTTGCGGACCTCGAGCGTCTCCATCTCCTTGGCGAGCGCCTCGGCCGCCTCCGGGTCGACGCCCTGGAAGATCCCACTACGGGCCAGTACCTCGTCCATCGCGCACCTCCGCCTGCGCGTGCCGTCCGTCGGCTGGGTCCGCCGTCCGCTGATCCCTCGCGCGAGGCCAGTCTAGGCGCACGTGAGCGGTAATCAGAGGTGCACCCCTGGAACGTGATCGTTGGACGTAACGAAACGGACCTGATCAACGGCTATGATCCGCCGCCGCGGCCGGCCGGGGAGCGCGCCGCCGGGCGTCGGTCGTAGGGTCACCGGCGTGTTGAGCGAGCCCTTCCTGACCACCCGGCCCGAGGACGGCCGGGAGGTCCCACTGCTGTACTGGCATGCCGACCGGCCGCTGTACGGGATCAGTTCCGCCCCGCTCGGCGGCGGCATCGGGGTCCGGCACTGGGTGGTCAACGCGACCGTGCCGATGTCGTACCACCGGGACGACCCGGCGGACCACCTCGCCGGCCTGGCCGACCAGCTCGGCCTCGACGGGCCTGGGGTCGGCCTGCTGACCGGCGTGGACGTGACCGAGGTGGTGGCCCGCGCCGACGACGGGGTGCGGGTCTGGGCGACGGTCGGGCTGGGCACCCCGGTCCAGGCCGCCGCCCCGGCGGCCCCGGCCGTCGTGGAACCGGTCGGCACGGTCAACATCGTGGTCCTGGTGCCCGTCCGGCTCGGCGACGCCGCGCTGGTCAACGCCGTGGCGACCGCGACCGAGGCGAAGACCCAGGCCATCGTCGAACTGGGGTTGCCGGCCACCGGCACCCCGACCGACGCGGTGACCGTGCTTTGCCCGACGGACGGTCCGGTCGATCCGTACGGTGGGCCACGCTCGCGTTGGGGTGCCCCGCTCGCCCGCGCAGTGCATGCGGCCGTCCTGGCCGGCGGTGCCCAGGAGGTGGTGCCGTGGTCGGATCGGCTGCGGCTGAAGGAGGCTCACGGATCGGTGTCTTTCATCCGATCGGCCGTCCCCGGGGGGTCTGCCGACCGGTAGGGTCGCGGACGATGTACGCCGCCTCCCGAGACGCCCGCCACCCCCGCCTCCGCCGCCGCTCGGCAGCCGCGCTGGGCGTGGTCCTCGCCCTGCTGGTCGCCACCGGATGTGGTCCGGCCACGGAGAGCCCCGCATGGCAGCCTGCGGACGAGCCGACCGCCGCGCCCACCTCGGCGAGCCCGAGCGCGCCCCCGGCGGGGGAGGAGAAGGTCATCTCGCTCTCCGCCACCGGCGACATCATCATCGGCAACGCGCCGAACCGGCTGCCCCCCAACGGCGGCAAGGGCTTCTTCGACGGGGTCAAGACCGCGCTCGAGGCCGACCTGGTGATGGGCAACCTGGAGGAGCCGCTCACGGTCGACACCGGTACCGGCAAGTGCGGGCCGAACTCCACCCGCTGCTTCCAGTTCCGGGCCCCGCCGGAGTACGCCGCCCACCTCAAAGACGCCGGGTTCCACCTGCTCAACCAGGCGAACAACCACGGGTACGACTTCGGTCCGGCCGGCTACAAGAACACCCAGAAGGCGCTGGAGAAGTACGGCCTGGAGCACACCGGCGCACCCGACCAGATCACCGTGGTCGACGTCAAGGGCGTCAAGGTCGCCGTCGCCGGCTTCTCGTCGTACGTCTGGTCCAACAGCCTGGTCGACATCGACGCCGCAGAGAAGGTGGTCGAGAAGGCGGCGACCATGGCCGACCTGGTCGTCGTGCAGGTGCACATGGGGGCCGAGGGCTCGGACAAGACCCGGGTCCGGCCGGGGACGGAGATGTTCCTCGGCGAGAACCGGGGCGACCCGGTCAAGTTCTCCCGAGCGATGATCGACGCCGGGGCGGACCTGATCGTCGGACACGGCCCGCACGTACTCCGGGCCATGGAGTTCTACCAGGGCCGGCTGATCGCCTACAGCCTCGGCAACTTCGCCGGGGGCGGCAACTCGCTGAGCAACAACGGCCGGCTGGGCTGGGGTGGCGTGCTCAAGGTGTCGCTGAAGGCGGACGGCACCTATGTCGAGGGATCGTTCGCCTCGACGTACATGAACGGCGTCGGCAAGCCGGTCGCGGACCCGGACGACCGGGGCCTCGGCCTGGTCAAGACGCTCACCCGCCAGGACTTCCCGAAGACCGGGGCCGGGTTCGCCGCCGACGGGACGATCTCCGCCCCGGACGCCGGGTAGGCAGGACCGGGCTGTCCGCCCGGCGACGTAGGCTGGCCGGCGTGACCACCAGCTCTCCCAGCGTGGCGGAGACCGACCTGGGCCGTAAGCGGCGGGCCCGGCGGATCGGCCGCGCACTCACCGACGCCCACCCCGATGCGCACTGCGAACTCGACCATTCCAACGCGCTCGAACTCGCCGTGGCGACGATCCTCTCCGCGCAGTGCACGGACAAGCGGGTCAACGAGGTCACCCCGAGGCTCTTCGCCCGGTATCCGGGCGCGGCGGACTACGCCGGCGCCGACCGGACCGAGCTGGAGGAGCTGATCCGACCGACCGGCTTCTTCCGGAACAAGACCGACTCGCTGATCAGGCTGGGCCAGGCTCTCGTCGAGCGGTACGACGGGCAGGTCCCCGACAGACTGGCCGACCTGGTGACCCTGCCCGGGATCGGCCGCAAGACCGCCAACGTCATCCTCGGCAACGCCTTCGGCGTTCCCGGGATCACCGTCGACACGCACTTCCAGCGGCTGGTGCACCGCTGGGGGCTGACCACCGAGACCGACCCGGTGAAGATCGAGCACGCGGTCGGGGCGCTCTTCGAGAAGCGCGACTGGACCATGCTGTCGCACCGGGTGATCTTCCACGGGCGGCGGGTCTGTCACGCCCGCAAGCCCGCCTGCGGTGCCTGCACGCTGACGAAGCTCTGCCCGTCGTACGGGGCCGGGCCGACCGAGCCGGCCGCGGCCGCGAAGCTGCTCAAGGGTCCCCGGGCCCGGGAGCTGGCGGTCGCCGCCGGGCTCGACCCCGAGTTGGTCCCCGCCCAGGCCGTCGCCGTGGAGGTGCCGTGAACCGACGGATGGCCGCCGCTCTCCTCGCCCCGCTGCTGGCGGTCACCGGCTGTACCGCCGAGGAGCCCGACCGGAGCGCCGCGCCGTCGGCCGCGACCGAGAACTCACCCTTCGCCGACTGCGCCGCGCTGACCGCACCCCCCGCGACTCCGCCCGCCGCGTCACCCGGACCGTCGGTCCGGCCGTCCGATCCGGACACCGCACCCGTGGGCTCGCCGGCCCCGACCGCCGGCACGCCGGGGGTGGGCCGGGACCTGCCCGACCTGAGCTTCGCGTGCTTCACCGGAGGGACCGAGGTCTCCCTGCGGGCGGTACGCGGACCAGCGGTGATCAACCTGTGGGCCTCCTGGTGCCCGCCCTGCCGGAAGGAACTCCCCTCGTTCCAGCGCCTGCACGAGCGGATGGCCGGGCAGGTGCACGTGATCGGGGTGAACACCCGCGACGACCGGCCCCGGGCGGTCTCCGTCGGTGAGGACTTCGGCGTGACCTTCCCGACCCTGGTCGACACCGACCAGCGGTTGCAGCGCGCACTGGCGCCGAACGTCCTGCCGATCACGCTCTTGGTGGACGCGCAGGGCCGGGTCCGGCACCAGGACGTCTCCGGCGCGATCGACGACGCCCGCCTCGCCGATCTGGTCCGCCGTCACCTCGGCCTGGACGTACCCGCATGACCCGCCCCCTGCCCGCGTGGATGGACCCGCTGCTCGCCCGGCTCGGCACCGCCCGGGTCGAGGACTTCACCACCCTGTCCACGCCGACCAGCGGCGGCCGGGAGAGCGCGGTGCTGGTGCTGCTCGGCGAGGAACCGGACGCCGGGCCGGACGTCCTCGTCCTGCAACGGGCCGCCACCCTGCGCAACCACGCCGGTCAGCCGGCGTTCCCCGGTGGGGCCGCCGACCCGGACGACGCCGACCTCGCCGCGACCGCGCTGCGCGAGGCGAACGAGGAGGTCGGCCTCGACCCGGCCACCGTCACCGTCCTGGCCGAGCTGCCGAAACTCTGGATCCCGGTCAGCGACTTCGTGGTCACTCCGGTCCTCGGCTGGTGGCATCGCCCGCACCCGGTGCACCCCCGGGAACCGGCCGAGGTCGCGCACGTCGCCCGGCTCCCGGTCGCCGAGCTGGTCGACCCGGAGAACCGGATGCGGGTACGCCATCCGAGCGGCTGGATCGGACCAGCCTTCTCCGCGCGCGGCATGCTGATCTGGGGGTTCACCGCAGGCGTGCTCGCCGCCCTGCTGGAGATGGGCGGCTGGGCCCGCCCCTGGCCCCGGGAGCGGGTGCTCGACCTGCCACCGACGGACGCCACCCCGGCCCCCTCCGCCGGCACCGACTCCGCAGACGAGATGGCCGACCGCTGACGGCGGTGGTCGGCTTCCGCGACGAGCGTCGTCGCCGCTCCCGGGTGCCCGTACGCTGGACGGGTGTCGGCTGTTGATCTCGTCCTGCTGCTGCTCATGCTCGTGTTCGCGATCAGCGGATATCGCCAGGGGTTCGTCATCGGGGCGCTCTCCTTCACCGGCTTCTTCCTCGGGGCCCTGCTCGGCCTCCAGATCGGCCCCCTGCTCGCGGAGCGGCTCGCCGACAGCGCCGCCCGGGTGATCGTCGCGCTGGTCGCGGTCTTCGGACTGGCGGTGCTGGGACAGACCCTCGCCGGCTGGATCGGCTCGCACCTGCGGCACGCGATCACCAGTCGGATCGGCCGCCGCGCCGACGACATCGGGGGCGCGTTCGTCTCGCTCTTCGCGGTGATCCTGGTGGCCTGGCTCGTCGCCGTCCCGCTCGGGTCGTCGTCGTTCCCCTGGCTGGCCTCCTCGGTCCGGAACAGTGCCCTGCTCACCGTGGTCGACCGGGTGATGCCGGACCAGGCCCAGCAACTCTCCACCGCGCTGCGGGACACCGTGGACACCAACGGCTTCCCGGACGTCTTCGGCGACCTGGCGCCCACCCGGGCCCGACAGGTGTCGCCCCCCGATCCGGCGCTCGCCGGCTCCCAGGTGGTCGCCAACGGCCAGCGTTCGGTGGTCAAGGTGCGTGGCCACGCGCCGAGTTGCAGCCGCCGGATCGAGGGCTCCGGTTTCATCTACGCCGAGGACCGGGTGATGACCAACGCGCACGTGGTCGCCGGCACCCGCGACGTCTCGGTGGAACAGAACGGCGAGCGGTACGACGGTCGCGTGGTGGTCTACGACCCCGACCGCGACCTGGCCGTGATCCACGTACCGGACCTGCCCGGCCCGGCCATGCGGTTCGCCGGCGATCGGGCGGTGAGCGGGGCGGACGCGATCGTCCTCGGCTTCCCGCTGGACGGGCCGTACGACGCGCAGTCGGCCCGGGTGCGGGACGTCGACCGGATCACCGGCCCGGACATCTACTCCTCGGGGGACGTCACCCGGGAGGTCTACACGATCCGCGCACTGGTGCGCAGCGGCAACTCCGGCGGCCCGTTGGTCGCGCCGAACGGTCTGGTGCTCGGGGTGATCTTCGCGGCGGCGGCGGACGACCCGAACACCGGGTTCGCGGTCACCGCCGAGGAGGCCCGCCCGGTGGCCCTGGCCGGTGCGGAGCGGACCCGCGCGGTCGACACCGGCGACTGCACCTGAACCGGCGCCTTCCGCGCCACCCGGGCCGGGGGAGCGGTGGTGTCCACCCCTCCCCGGCGCCGGGTGTACGGGTCGGTCAGCCCAGGAACTTGTCCAGGGCGGCCTCGATGGCACCGGTGTCCGGCGAGGCGTACGCCTTCATCGTGGCCTTGTTGTAGGTGACGAAGGACGGGCAGCGGACGGCCGGCGCGTTGACGGTGCCGCCGTCGCCGATCTTCTGCGCGGTCTTCGCGGCGTAGAAGGTGAGGGTGTACCGGGACGACACGTAGTCGATCGTGATGATCTTGTCCGAGCTGTCCTTGAGCTGGCACTTACGGCCTTCGCCCTCGCTGCCGTCCTGGTACTTCAGGCAGCCCACGACGCTGACCTTGTCGAACTCGTCGCTCTTGGCGTAGTACGACTTGCCGTAGCCGGTCGAGCGGAGCGACCAGCTCTCCGGCCGCGAGGGCGAGTTGTAGAAGGTGTACGCCTTGGAGCCGGCCGGCGCGGAGTAGGCCGCGGCGTTGAGGATCGGATTGCCCTCGCAGACCGCGTCGAAGTCGCTGGAGTACCGGGCGGTCACCGCGTTGTTGTTGTTCGGTGTGTCGGTGTCCGGGGTCCCGGTCTCCGACGGGGCGGCGCTCGGGTCGTTCCCGCCGGGGGCCGAGGTGGAGGCCACCGGCGGGGGGGTGGGGTCGTCCTCGTCACCGTTCGCCACGATGACGCCGACGCCCACGCCGCAGAGCGCCAGCAGCGCCACGGTCGCGGCGCCGACGCCGAGGCCGATCATCAGGCCCCGGTTCTTCTTCGGCGGCTGCACCGGGGTGGCGTACTGCGGCGGCGGGAATCCAGGCTGCTGCTGCTGGTAGCCGGGCTGGCCGTACCCGTACGGGTCCGGCTGACCGGAGATCGGCTGACCGGGCGGCGGCCCCCACGGCTGCCCGGAGACCGGCTGGCCCGGAGGCGGTCCCCACGGCTGCCCGGCGTTCGGATCGGACGGTCCTCCGTACGGAGGGTGACTGTCGCTCATCTTTGGCCCTTATCGCTGTCGACGGTGCCCTGGCACCCGGATCACTGATCACGATAAACAGCGATGCAAATTGCCTGCTCACCGGCATCTCCTGTAATCGGGTAGCCGAAAGGACGGGCTTAGCGACCGTTAAGTAGAAAGTGGGCCGAGTGGCTCTGTCAGTGGCCCACAGTCATGATCACGTCACTCGGGCCCTCGTCCGGTGGGCTCAGCGCCGCTCCGGTCGCCGGCACCGGCGGGCCACCAGGGCCGTGCCGGTGACCAGGATGACACCGAGGGCCACGCCACCCCACAGCCGTTCCGGGGCCGCCGCCTCGGGGTCACCGGCGGCCCGGGCCGTCCACCCGTCCCGCCGCGTGCCGACGAGACCGAGCCGGTCGGCGTCGGTGTCGGTCGTCTCGGCCACGCCCGGGGCGCGACCGAAACCCACCTCGCCGGGGGACGAGTTGTCGTCGAGCGGGTTGCGGGGCACCGCGAGGACGTCCCGGGTGAGCGCGGCGACCGGGTCGAGCCGGCCGAACCCGAACCGGTCGTCGCGACCGGCGGGGCCGATGTCCCGGGCGGTGGTGATCAGGCGGTTCACCACGTCACCGGCGGACATCTGCGGCCACCGGGCGCGCAGCAGCGCAGCGGCGGCGGTCACCAGCGGCGCGGCGAAGCTCGTCCCCTGCACCCGCCAGTAGCCGCCGGGGCGGGCGCCCACCAGCCCGGTCGCCGGGGCGGTCAGCACGGTCTCCGGGCCGCTGATGGAGCCGGACCAGAGGTCGTCGCTGTTGCGCTCCAGACCAGCCACCGCGATCACCCCGGGTTCCCGGGCCGGATACCAGACCCGGGCGCCGGAGGAGACCGCCACGTTGCCGGTGCAGGCGATCACCACCACGTCCCGCGCGAAGGCGTAGTCCAGCGCCGCCGCCAGGGCCGCGCTGTCCCCGCCCCCGCCCAGTGACAGGTTGATCACCCGGGCCCCGTTGTCGACCGCCCACCGGACCCCCTTGGCCACGACCAGCGCGTCGTCGTAGCGGTTCTCCTCGTCGAGCACCCGGACCGGCAGGATCCTCGCGTCCGGCGCGAGGCCGACCACCCCACGGCGGTCGTCCCGCCGGCCGGCGATCAGGCCCGCGACCGTGGTGCCGTGCCCCACCGGGTCGGGCTCGGCCGTCCCGTTCGGAGTGACCAGGTCGAGACCGGGAAGCACCTGGCCCACGAGGTCCGGGTGCGTGGCGTCCACGCCGGAGTCGATCACCGCGACCGTCACCCCGCGCCCGGTGGACGTCCGCCAGGCGGTCTCCGCGTCGAGCGCGTCAAGCTGCCACTGGTCGTCGCGCACCTGGTCGGCGCGGGTGGGGGCGTGCACCGGGTCGACGGCGACCGGCCCGGGCCGCAGCGGCGTCCCGACCGCGGCGACCTGCCCGGCCGGTGGAAGCGGGGCGGCGTACGCGGCCGACGCGGCGAGCGGGGCGGCGTACGCGGGTGGCACGGACACCACGGCGAGCGGGACGGCCGTCGCGGCCACGGCGAGCAGCGCGCGACCGGCGAGCCTCCGGGCCCCGGTAACGCATCGCCGCCGCACCGCAGTCACCGCCTCAGCCCATTCGTCGCGCCGGACACATGATGCTCGGAGGTTACCCGTTCTCCGGTCCACTCCGGCTCCTCTTCGCCGTAATCAGCCGCCTCCGACGTCACATCGGAGGGAGGTACGCGAGCTGCACGAGCCGCACCCCCTCCCGCCGGGTCACCAGTCGGCCCCGCCCGGGCGGCAACGGACCGGGCCGGACCGGTCCGACCAGCGCGCCCTCCTCCGGGCTGCCGGTCATCACCAGGCCGGCCGTGGAGAGCTCCCGCAGCCGCTGGACGATCGGCTCGTACTGGGCCCGGGCCGCGCCGCCCGACCGCCGGACCAGCACCAGGTGCAGCCCCACGTCCCGGGCCTGCGGGAGGTACTCCTCCAACGCGCGCAGCGGGTTCGCCGGGCCGGTGGCGACCAGGTCGTAGTCGTCGACCAGGACGAACAGCTCCGGCCCGGACCACCAGGACCGGTCCCGCAACTGCGCGGCGGTGACCTCCGGGCCGGGCATCCGGCGCTGCATGTAGCCGGCGACGGACTCGATCAGTTCGGCGGTGCCGGCCGCCGCGGTGCCGTAGCCGATCAGGTGGTCGGTCCCGATCGCGCCGAGCAGGCTGCGGCGGTAGTCGACCACGATCACCCGGGCCTGCTCCGGGGTGAACCGCCGCGTGATGGACGTGGCCAGTGCGCGCAGGAACGACGACTTGCCGCACTCGGCGTCCCCGAAGACCACGAAGTGCGGTTCGACGGCGAAGTCGAGCACCACCGGACGCAGGTCCGCCTCGGCGATACCGACCGGCAGCCGCAGTCCGGTCGACCGGGACAGGTCCAGCTCCGCATAGGACAGCACCGGCGGGAGCAGGCGCACCGCCGGGGCGGCCGGACCCGGCCATGCTCCGGCGACCGCCTTCACCAGGTCGCCGGTGTCCCCGCCCGGGGCGGCCAGTCGCGGTACCGCGCCGAGGAAGTGCAGCCGCTCCGCGGTGATGCCCCGCCCCGGGGTGTTCTCCGGAACGTTCACCGCCGCCTGCCGGGCGACGCCCGAGTCGGACGGGTCGCCGAGGCGCAGTTCCAGGCGGGAACCGAACAGGTCCCGGATCGCCGGCCGGAAGTCCAGCCAGCGCAGCGCGGTCGCCACCACGTGCACGCCGTACGCCAGGCCCCGGCCGGCCAGGTCGGTCACCGGCCCCTCCAGGTCGTCGTACTCGCCGCGCAGCGTGGCCCAGCCGTCCACCACGAGGAAGACGTCGCCGAACGGGTCGGTCACCGGCTGCCCGGCGGAGGCCAGGGCGGCCCGCCGCTGCCGGTACGCGGCCATCGACTCCACGCCCAGCTCGGCGAAGCGCTGCTCCCGCTCGGCCAGCAGGGTGGCGACCTCCCCGACGGTACGGCGCACCGAGGTCGGGTCGGCGCGCCCGGCGACCCCGCCGACGTGCGGCAGGTCGCGGAGCGGGCCCAGTCCGCCGCCGCCGAAGTCCAGGCAGTACACCTGCACCTCGTGCGGGGTGTGGGTGAGCGCGAGCGTGCAGATCAGCGTGCGCAGCAGGCCGGACTTGCCGCTCTGCGGCGCGCCGACCACGGCGACGTGCCCGGTCGCGCCGTCCAGAGCCAGCCAGAGCAGGTCACGGCGCTGGTCGTACGGCCTGTCGACCAGGGCCACCGGCACCTGGAGCGCGCCGTGCAGCTCCGGGTTGCCGAAGGTCAGGCCGCGCGCCGGGTCGACGCCGACCGGGCCGAGCAGGTCGTCCAGGGCCGGTGAGGAGTCCAGCGGGGGCAGCCACACCTGGTGGGCCGGCGGCCCCTGACCGGCGATCCGCCCGACCAGCACGTCCAGCAGGGTCCCGCCGCCGTCCCGCTCCTCCTCGGCCGGTCGGGGCGACGGAACGGCCGGCGCCGGCACCGGCACGAGGTGGGTGGAGAAGGTGAGCAGTCGGGCCGGGTCGGCGCTGCCGACACCCGTGCCGTCACCGCGTCGACGGGCCGCCCCGGAGACGTACGCGGCCCGGAACCGGACCAGCGGTTCGGTGCCGAAGCGGAGGTATCCGTGGCCGGGAGAGCGGGGCAGCTCGTGCGCGTCCGGCACGCCGAGCACCGTCCGGGACTCCAGCGCGGAGAAGGTCCGCAACCCGATCCGGTACGACAGGTGGGTGTCCAGCCCACGCAGCCGGCCCTCCTCGAGTCGCTGCGAGGCGAGCAGCAGGTGCACCCCGAGGGACCGGCCCAGCCGGCCGATCTGCACGAACAGGTCGATGAAGTCCGGCTTGTGGAACAGCAGCTCGGAGAACTCGTCGCAGATCACCAGCAGGGACGGCAGCGGGGCGAGCGGGGTGCCCGCCGCCCGGGCCCGTTCGTAGTCGCGCAGGCTGGCGAAGTTCCCGGCCCGACGCAGCAGCTCCTGGCGGCGGGTCAGCTCGCCGTTGAGCGCGTCGGCCATCCGGTCCACCAGCGGAAGCGCGTCCTCCAGGTTGGTGATCACGGCGGCGGTGTGCGGCAGCCGGTCGAACGAGGCGAAGGTGGCCCCGCCCTTGAAGTCGATCAGGACGAAGTTGAGCACCTCCGAGCTGTGCGTGGCGGCCAGCCCCAGCACCAGGGTGCGCAGCAGCTCCGACTTGCCGGATCCGGTGGCCCCGATGAGCAGGCCGTGCGGACCCATGCCGTCCTGTGCGGACTCCTTCAGGTCCAGCTCGATCGCGCCGCCGTCGGTGCCGACGCCGATGGGCACCCGCAGCCGGTCGCGCGGCGCGCGGGGCGTCCAGCCCTGCTCGACCGAGAAGTTCTCCGGGTCGCCCAGGCCGAGCAGCTCGGGCAGGCCCAGCTCGGTCCGGGTCGGCGCGTCGGAACCCTTGACCGTGGTCGCCAGCCGCAGCGGGGCGAGTCGTCGGGCCACCGCCTCGGCGTCGGCGATCGGAAGCTGGTCGGCGGTGCCCACCTCGGCGTGCGTGTCGGCCGCGTACGAGTGCAGCCGCCCGTCGCGTACCTCCAGCACGAGAGTGGTCCGGTCGAGCAGGCGCGGCGGCGGCGTGTCCAGGTCGACCACGGTGACCGCGTCGATGCCGCCGTCGGAGGTGAGCTGGGTGGCACCGGTCAGGTCGGCGCCGTCGAGCACCACCACCACGTGCGGTCCGTCGGTGGCCGGACCGACCGGGCTGAACCGCGAGCGGCTGGCCAGCACCTCGCCGAGGAGCTGTTCCAGGTCGGCCGCCGCGCTGGTGACCAGGCGGACGGGGCCGAGCGCGTCGGTCCGCCCCGGGTGGTGGGCGTGCGGCAGCCACTTGACCCACTCCCAGGCGGTCCGCCGCTCCGGACCGGCGCAGACCGCGACGAGCAGCTCGTCCGGGGCGTGGAAGACGGCGAGCTGGATCAGCATCGTTCGGGCCAGCGCCTGCGCCGACGGCGAGCCGGCCGTCCGGGCCGTCGGGGTGCCGACGTCGCCGCGCAGGTACACCCGGGCGAAGCTGCGCAGCGAGAGCGCCACCGGCAGGTCCGGCACCACCGAGTAGGCGTCGAGGAACCGGCGGAGCGCGCCGGCGGTCATCGGTTCCAGCTCCTCCAACGGCCGGGTGGTCGGTGGCACCAGCGGGGTGGCCAGGGTCTGCGGCCCGAGCGCGACCCGCACGACCGCGAAGTCCGGGTCGGTCAGCCGGCGCTCCCAGACCCGGTGGCTGTCGACGGTGGACCAGAGCCGGGTCGGGTCGGGGTGCCGGTAGAACAGTCCGGCGCGCTGCCGTCCGGCGTTCTGGCGGACCTGGCGGCGCAGCACGGAGAGGTGGCGCAGATACTCCCGCCGGGCGGCCATCATCTCGGACTTCTTCGGGGTGCCGGCGGCACTGCCCCAGGAGGTGACCAGCATGGCCAGCGAGGAGAGCCCGAACATGGCACCGACCACGTACGAGTACGCCCCGCCACCCCGGCCGAACATCATCGCCATGGCCACCGTCCCGCCGAGCATCGGCAGGAGCATCAGCAACTGCTGCCACCGACCGCCGGTGACCTCGGGGATCTCCGGGGGCGCCTCGACCGGGAGCTCGCCGACCGGGATCTCCGGAGCCGGGCGTCGAGGCGGTCGCTTGATGACGACAGTGGACACTCACCCTCCCCCGTGCGCTCGGTAACCCGAGCCTGGCTCATGGTAGGTAAAGTGCTGCCGTCCGCGCACGCCGCCTGACAGGGAGTGAGACGTCGATGCCATCCGGGCTCGCCCGCGTCACGATCAGCGCGCCGCAGCGGCGGTTGGACGTGGCGCTGCCGGAGCAACTGCCGCTCGCCGAACTCCTCCCCGAGGTGCTCCGGCACGCCGGTGAGGGGCTCGCCGACGACGGCGAACGGCACGGCGGTTGGGTGCTGCGCCGCACCGACGGCGCCGTGCTGGCGACCGGTCAGGCCCTGCACGCCCAGGGCGTCCGCGACGGCGAGGTGCTGCACCTCGTCCCGGCCCACGCGCACTGGCCCGAACTCGAGTACGACGACGTGGTGGAGGTCATCGCCGACGGTGCGCGTCGCCGGGGTGCCGCCTGGTCGCCGGCCGCCACCCGGGCCGCCGCGCTGGCCGGGGCCGCCGTGCCGCTGGCCGTCGGGCTGGTCGCGCTCACCGCCGGCGGTCCCGACCACCCGGCGGACTGGCTGGTCGCGGCGGCGGTGGCCGTCCTGCTCGTGATGGCCGGCGGCGTCGCCTCCCGGGCGTACGGGGACGTCCGGGCCGGCGCCACCCTGGGCGGGTACGCCCTGCCGTACGCCTTCGCTGCCGGCGCGCTGCTGGTCAGCTCCGGTGACCCGGTTTCCCCGTTCGGTCCGCTGCGCTGGCTCGGGGCGCCCGAACTGCTGGCCGGCTCGGTGGTCCTGCTCCTCGTCGCGGTGCTCGGCCTGTTCGGCGTCGCCGCCCGGCTGCGGGTCTTCGCCGCCGGCACGACGGTCGGGCTGCTCGGCGCGGCCACCGCCCTGCTCGGCCTGGTCCTCGCCCCCGCCGGTGCCGCCGCCGTCCTGCTCAGCGTCCTGGTCTTCGCGGTCGGCGTGCTGCCCCTGCTCGCCATCCGCCTCGGCAAGGTGCCACTACCACCGATCACGCTGCCGGTCGGCACCGACAGTGGGCGTCCCGGCGTCCGCGACCTGCCGGACACCGGCCGGGTGCACGCGGCGGTGGCCCGCACCGAGGAGATGCTGACCGGGATGCTGCTCGGGCACGCGGTGCTGGCGGTGGCCGCCGCGCTCGTGCTCACCGCGACCGGGGGGCTCGCCGGCCGGATCCTGGTCGCCGTCGCCGCGGCGGTGCTACTGCTGCGGGCTCGCCTCTTCGTGGCGCTGCGGCAGCGGGTGCCGGCCCTGTCCGCCGGACTGGCGGCCCTCGCCGTGCTGGGCGTCGCCCTGGTCGACCGGGCCGGCCCGGTGGCCTTGCTCGGGCTGGTCGCCACCGGGGTGGTGCTCGCGCTGATCACCGTGGCGGCCGGCACCACGTACGCGCAGCGCCCGGTCTCGCCGTACCTCGGCCGGGCGGCCGACCTGACCGACACGCTGCTGGTGGTGGCGGTGGTCCCGGTGGCCTGCGCGGTGCTCGACCTGTACGACCGGGCCCGGGGGCTGCTCGGCTGAGCGGCCCCCGGGCCGATGCGTTCGGAAGTGTCCGGTTACCGTCAGTGCGTGGCCTCGCCGCGCGCCACCGCCTCCTGGTGCCGCCGGTACGACGCCCGGATCTCCGCCTCGGCCTCGGTCCGTCCCACCCACGTCGCGCCCTCGACCGACTTGCCCGGCTCCAGGTCCTTGTACACCTCGAAGAAGTGCTGGATCTCCAGCCGGTCGAACTCGCCCAGGTGGTGGATGTCGCGCAGGTGCTCCTGGCGCGGGTCCTCGTAGGGTACGCAGAGGACCTTGTCGTCGCCGCCCTTCTCGTCGGTCATCCGGAACATGCCGATGGTGCGGCAGCGGATCAGGCAGCCCGGGAAGGTCGGCTCGGGCACCAGCACCAGGGCGTCCAGCGGGTCGCCGTCCTCGCCCAGGGTGCCCTCGATGAAACCGTAGTCGGCCGGGTACTGGGTGGACGTGAAGAGCGTGCGGTCCAGCCTGATCCGGCCGGTCGCGTGGTCCACCTCGTACTTGTTGCGGTGACCCTTGGGGATCTCAACCGTGACGTCGAAATCCATCTCACGCTCCCTACGTTTGCCGACGCTGGCTAACGAACAGCGACACCCCCGGACGGGGCGATGCGCACCCGCCGGCGTCGGGCGCCGCATAGTCTTCGGACCGAAGTAGTGTCGCCCAAGCCGTTTTTCGTGGGGGAGGAGGGGGCTGTGGGGAGGGAAGACTCACACTACCGCCTGGGGGGTGACCGTGCTCCGGGTCGACCGGACCGGGCCACCGGGCGGGTGGTGGTACCCGGGGCGCACGGTCCCGCGCAGGTGTCGCCCGCCCCGACGGGCGGCCATCCCCGGCCGGACGCCCCCGGCACCGGGCAGCCGCCGCCCCCGGTCTACCGGCCGCCGGCCCGACCCGTCGGCGCCACCCCGAACTCCGGCACCCTCCCGAACTCCGGCACCGCCTTCCCGGTGTCCCCCGGCGCACCGTTCGGCGCGCCGGCCACGACCGGAGCCGCGCCGCCCGGCCCGCCCGTGCCGCCGCCGGTGGCCGAGCGAGGCCCGTCGCCGGACGGTGGCGGGACGACCCCGCGTCGCCGAGGCGCCCTGTTGACGGTGCTGGCGACCGTACTGCTGCTGGTTGTGGCCGGGGTCGGACTGGTCGTGGTCCGGCCCGGCCCGGTGGCCGGCTGGCTCGGCGACGACGCCGAACCGACCCTGGAGGCCCGCGCGCCGGAGGCCGCCCCCGTTCCCGTGCTGGCGCTGCCGGCCGGCACCGCCCCCGTCCCGACCGTGGAGGGGTTGCGGGCCGCGCTCGACCCGCTGGTCGGGGCGACCGCGCTGGGCAGCCGGGTCAACATCTCGGTCGCCGACGTCGTCACCGGCCAGGAGCTCTACGGCCGGGGCCCGGACGACGGCACCGTGCCCGCCTCGGTCACCAAGCTGGTCACCGGCGTGACCGTGCTGGCCGCACGCGGTTCCGCCTACCGGATCGGCACCCGGGCCGTGGCCGGTGCGGCGCCCGGCGAGGTGGTGATCGTGGGCGGGGGCGATCCGACGCTCGCCATCGACGCCAACGGGTTCTACCCTGGGGCGGCCCGCCTGGACCGCCTCGCCGAACAGGTGAAACAGGCCCTGGGCGGGACGCCCCCCAGCAAGGTGACGGTCGACTCGACGCTCTATCCCGGCCCTGTCCATGAGCCGGGTTGGGACGCCGACATCCCCACCGGTGGGTACGGCAGTGCGATCACCGCGCTGATGACCGACGGAGCGCGCCGCGACCCGGACGCCGGCCCGAAGGGCGCCGAGCGCTACCGCGATCCGGACCTCGCCGCCGCACAGGCCTTCGCGAAGCTCCTCGGCGTGCCGGCCGGAACGGAGATCGAGCGGGGGAAGGCCCCGACCGGTGGCGGCGAGGCCGGTACCGCCGGAACGCCCGCTCCCGGCACCGAGCTGGGCAAGGTCGAGTCACCGCCGATGATCCGGCTGGTGGACATCATGATCACCAACAGTGACAACGTGGTGGCCGAGGCGTTGGCCCGCCAGGTCGCCCTCGCCCGGGACCAGCCGGCCTCGTTCGTCGGGGCGGCCACCGCGATGGACCAGGTGGCAACCGAGCTCGGGCTTCCCGCCGACGAGCTCGCACTGGCCGACGGCAGCGGGCTGTCGCGCACCAACCGGATCAGTCCGTCCCTGCTCACCGACCTGATCGCGCTCGCCGGCAACGGCACCCGGCCCGAGCTGGCGGGGATCTTCGGTGGCCTGCCGGTGGGCGGTTGGTCCGGCACCCTCGACGACCGGTTCGCCACGGAGAGCACCCGCGCCGGTGCCGGCGTGGTGCGGGCCAAGACCGGGACGCTGACCGGGGTGCACGCGATCGCCGGACTGGTCACCACCGCCGACGGTCGCCTGCTGAGCTTCGCCATCCTCACCGACCGCACCCCGCCGACCACCCCGGACGCCACCCGGCTGGCCCTCGACCGGATCGGGGCGGCGCTGGCCGGCTGCGGCTGCCGCTGACCCCGCCCGGAACCACCAGCTGCCCCGACCGGGTGCCCGCCCGGCGGGGCCCCACCCCGGCCCCCACGACGCGAGCCGGGGTGGGGGTGTGCCGGCGCGGGTACGGTGGGGTGCATGGCGCAGTTCGTGGACTGGGATCTGGCCGCCGCCACCGCGGGGGCACTGGGCAAGTCGGGGCCCCGGGTCTCGTACGCAGAGGCGACCGAGGTGGTGGGCGACCTGCGGCGGCTGACCGACGAGGCGGCCGAGCACGTGGCCGAGTACACCGGCCTGCGTGCGCAGGTCACGCACCCGCCGGTACGGGTGGTGGACCGTCGCGACTGGGCGGCCACCAACATCGCCGGGCTGCGTGAGGTGATCACGCCGCTGGTCAGCCGGCTCTCCGGCGACAAGCAGCCGGGCGCGCTGACCGAGGCGATCGGCTCCCGACTCACCGGGGTGCAGGCCGGCACCGTGCTGGCCTACCTCTCCGGCCGGGTGCTCGGCCAGTACGAGGTCTTCTCCGCCGACCCGGGCCAGCTGCTCCTGGTCGCCCCGAACATCGTCGAGGTGGAACGGAAGCTGGAGGCCGACCCGCGCGACTTCCGCCTCTGGGTCTGCCTGCACGAGGTGACCCACCGGACCCAGTTCACCGCCGTGCCGTGGATGCGGGCGTACTTCCTCGGGGAGGTGCAGGCCTTCGTCGACGCCTCACAGGGCGGCGAGCACCTGCTGGAGCGGCTGCGGCGCGGGGTCGCCACCCTCTCCGACGCGATCAAGGACCCGGAGAGCCGGGCCAGCGTGCTGGACATCGTCCAGACGCCGGGCCAGCGGGCGGTGCTCGACCGGTTGACGGCGCTGATGACCCTGCTCGAGGGGCACGCCGAGTTCGTCATGGACGGCGTCGGCCCGGAGGTCATCCCGAGCGTGGAGCGGATCCGGGCCGGGTTCAACCGGCGTCGGGAGGCGGGCAACCCGCTGGAGAAGGCGATCCGCCGCCTGCTCGGGGTGGAGGTCAAGATGCGTCAGTACGCCGAGGGGCGCAAGTTCGTGCACGGCGTGGTGGAACGGGTCGGCATGGCCGGCTTCAACCGGATCTTCAGCTCCCCGTTGACCCTGCCCCGCCTGGAGGAGTTGGGCGACCCGGACGCCTGGGTGGCCCGGGTGCACGGTCCGGCCGGGCCGCTGCCGACGGCCGGCTGACCGTAGGGCCGTGGCCGCGCTCGCACCGGCGGTAGCCGCGATCCGGGTCGCCGTCCGCCGGGCACTGGTCGGGTTGCCGGCCGCCGGTCCGGTCCTGGTGGCCTGCTCGGGGGGTGCCGACTCGCTCGCCCTCGCCGCGGCTACCGCCTTCGTCGCGCCCCGGCTGGGTCGCCCGGCCGGGCTGGTCACCGTCGACCACGGCCTCCAGGCCGGCTCCGCCGAACGGGCCGCCGCCGTGGCCCGGTGGGCGGAGAAGACCGGGTTCGCCCCGGTGGAATCCGTCCGGGTACGTGTCGCGGGCCGGCCCGGTGGCCCGGAGGGTGCCGCGCGTGACGCCCGCTACCAGGCGTTGGCCGAGGCCGCCCGGCGGTACGGCGCGAGTGCCCTGCTCACCGGTCACACCCGGGACGACCAGGCGGAGACGGTGCTGCTCGCCCTGGCCCGGGGTTCCGGGCCACGCGGCCTGGCCGGGATGCCGCCCCGCCGGGACCTGTCCGGGGTGCCGCTGCTGCGACCGTTCCTCGACGTGAGCCGGGAGCAGACGCGTCGGGCGTGCGCGGTGCTCGGGTTCACGCCGTGGGAGGACCCGCACAACGTCGACCCGTCGTACGCCCGCGCCCGGGTCCGTGCCGACGTGTTGCCGGTGCTGGTCGCGGCGCTGGGCCCGGCGGTGCTGGAGAACCTCGCCCGGACGGCCCGACTGGTGGCCGCCGACACTGCCGCTCTCGACGACCTCGCCGCCGCCGCGCTGGCCGAGGCCCGGGTGCCGACCGACGGCCGCGCGGGAGCGGGCGGGGCGACCGGGGACCGTCCGGTTCCCGGCGGGCTGGTCGTGCCGGTGCTGGCCGGGCTCGCGCTCGCGGTGCGTACCCGGGTGCTGCACGCCTGGGCCCGCGAACTGGGCGCCCCGGCGGCGGCGCTGTCGCACCGGCACGTCGCCGCGCTCGACGCGCTGGTCACCGACTGGCGCGGGCAGGGCGCGGTGCACCTGCCCGGCGCGCTGCGGGTCACCCGCCGCGACGGTCACCTCGTGCCCGCCTGACCTACCCCGATCGGCCTTCTGGCGTGCCCCCGGCCGGTCCCCGGTGCGGTAGACATGGCGGATGTCGCACCCCCGACCGCCCCTCTTCGCCCCGCACGGTGCTGTCGCCACCAGCCAGCCGCTCGCCGCGGCGGCCGGGCTGGCCGTGCTGCGGCGCGGCGGCAACGCCGTCGACGCCGCGCTGGCCACCGCGATCACCCTCACCGTGGTCCAGCCGGGCTCCAACGACATCGGCGGTGACCTGTTCGCCATCGTCTGGGACGGCGAACGGCTGCACGGTTTGAACGCCTCCGGCCGATCCCCGGCGGCCCTGACCCGGGACGTGGTCCTCGCCGCGACCGGCGGCCGGGGCGCCGACCCGGTGGCCGCCCTCGGCGGTGCCCAGGCGCGCGGCCCGGCGATGCCCGCCCGGGGCTGGCTTCCGGTGACCGTGCCCGGCGCGCCCGCCGGTTGGCGGGACCTGCACGACCGGTTCGGCTCGTTACCGTTCACGGACCTCTTCGCCGACGCCGTCCGGTACGCCGAGCACGGGTACCCGGTCTCCACCAGCGTGGCGGCCGGCTGGGCCCGGGCCGCCGCCCTGCACGAGGGGCTGGTCGGACCGGAGTTCGCCGAGTGGCCCCGGGTGTTCACGGTCGACGGGCGGGCACCCCGGGCCGGGCAGCGGTGGCGCAACCCGGACGCGGCCCGGACCCTGCGCCGGATCGCCGCCACCGGGGCGGGCGACTTCTACCGGGGCGGGATCGCCGAGGCGATGGCCGCCTACGCCGCCCGTACCGGTGGCCTGCTCACCGCCGACGACCTGGCCGCGCACCGGTCGGAGTGGGTGGACCCGGTGTCCGCCCGCTACCGGGGGCACGAGGTGTGGGAGTTGCCGCCGAACGGTCAGGGGATCGCCGCGCTGCTCGCCCTGAACATCCTCGACGGGGTGGACCTCGCGGCGCTCCCGCCGGCCGAGCGGCTGCACTGGCAGATCGAGGCGGTGAAGCTCGGCTTCGCCGACGCGCACGCGTACGTGGCCGATCCGGAGCACGCGTCGGTGCCGACGGCGGCCCTGCTCGACCCGGCGTACGCGGCGGCCCGGCGGGCGCTGGTGACCGACCGGGCCGCCACACCCGCCGCCGGCGACCCGGAGCGGGGCGGCACGGTGTACCTCTGCGCGGCCGACTCCGCCGGTCGGATGGTGAGCCTGATCCAGTCCACCTACCTGGGCTTCGGGTCGCACGTGGTGCTGCCCGGCCACGGCTTCGGGCTACAGAACCGGGGCACCGGCTTCCGCCTCGACCCGGCCCACCCGAACGCGGTCGGGCCGTCCCGGCGGCCGTTCCACACGATCATCCCCGGTTTTCTGACCCGGGACGGCGTCCCGGTGGGGCCGTTCGGGGTGATGGGCGGACACATGCAGCCACAGGGGCACGTCCAGTTGGTCTCCGCCACCCTGGACGCCGGCCTGGACCCACAGGCCGCCCTCGGTGCGCCGCGCTGGTACTGGCACGCCGGCCGGTCGGTGCTGGTCGAGCCGGAGCTGACGGCGACCGCCGAGGGCCGGGCGGCGGTGGAGACGTTGCGCGGGCGCGGCCACGAGATCGCCGTCGCCGAGGAGCCGGGCGTCTTCGGGTACGGACAGGCGATCTGGCGGCACGACGACGGTGGGTACGTGGTCGGCTCGGAGCCCCGGGTGGACGGTGCGGCGATGGGCTGGTGAGCGCTTCTCAGGCGATGGGGACCCGCTCCCGGAAGGTCGTCCGGTATGCCGCCGGGGTGGCGCCGACCCGGCGGGTGAAGTGGTGCCGTAGCGCGGCGGCGTCGCCGAAACCGACCTGCCCGGCCACCGCCTCCACGCTGAGCCGGGTCTCCTCGAGCAGCCGTCGGGCCAGCAGCACCCGCTGGTTGGTCAGCCAGTCGTGCGGGGTGGTGCCGGTCTCGGCGCGGAACCGCCGGGCGAAGGTACGCGGACTCATGCCGGCGCGACCGGCAAGCTCCTCCACGGTCAGCGGTCGGTCCAGGTGCCCCATCAACCAGGTGAGCACCGGCTCCAGGGTCGGCGCCTCGGGTGCCCGGGGGATCGGCGCCTCGACGTACTGCGCCTGCCCCCCGTCCCGGTGTGGCGGGACGACCATCCGGCGGGCGAGCCGGGTGGCCACCGCCGAACCGTGCTCCTGCCGGACCAGGTGCAGGCAGGCGTCGAGGCCGGCGGCGGTGCCCGCGCTGGTCAGCAGCGGACCGTCCTGGACGTAGAGCGCGTTGCACCGGACCCGGGCCCGGGGATGGCGTTCCTGCAGGTCGTCGACGTACCGCCAGTGGGTCGTGCAGTCGCGGCCGTCCAGCAGTCCGGCCTGGCCGAGCAGGAAGGCCCCGGAGCAGACGCTGAACACGTACGCGCCCCGGTCGGCGGCCCGACGCAGCGCGGCCAGCACCGCCGGTGGGACCTCGGTGTCGCTGCCGTGGGCCGGCACCGCGACCAGGTCGGCCTCGTCGACCGGGGTCAGGTCGGCCGACGGCAGCAGGGTGAACCCCGACGAGGTACGCACCGGAGCCCCGTCGACTCCGCACACGGAGAACCGGTATCCGGGGAACCCGTCGGCCGTCCGGTCGGTGCCGAAGACCTCACAGAGCACGCCCAGCTCGAACGGGGCGACCCGGTCCAGCGCGAGCACGGCGACGGTACGGAGCATGTGACCAGGGTAACGGCACAGGTGGCAGGAATTCGAGGTCTGGTGGCATTCCTGCCACTGTTCCGCTCTCCCGGACGGTCGCAGACTGGATCGGTCCGGTGCGCACCGGCGGCGAGAACGACGGACACCCACGGAAAGCGAGCGCCGCCATGGAATTCCTCCTGTTCCTGCTCTTCCTCCTCGCCCTCGCGGCCGGCTCGGTACTCGGGCTCACGGCCGACAGCCGGGACTCCGCCGACTGGAAGCCGACCGAGGACGGCCGCCGCTGGCGGTCCCGGCCCTGCTGAGTCGCTGACCCGTCCGACCGGACGGGTGAGCGGGTGCCGGGGCGGGCGTCGGCCGGGACGCGTGGAAAGGGCGGCCCCGCCGACGGCGACCGAGCGGCGTACGGCAGGCTAAGGGGCATGGCTGACGGCTCCTGGTACGACGCCGACATCGACCACGTGATCATTTCCGAGGCACAGATCCGCGAGAAGACCGCAGAGCTGGCCAAGCAGGTCTCGGCGGACTACGCCGACGTCGAGGACGGGCTGCTGCTGGTCTGCGTGCTCAAGGGCGCGGTCATGTTCATGGCCGACTTCGCCCGGGCGCTCGGACGGCACGGTCCTCCCGCCGAGCTCGAGTTCATGGCCGTCTCCTCGTACGGCCAGGGCACCACGTCGTCCGGGGTGGTGCGGATCCTCAAGGACCTCGACCGCGACATCGCCGGACGGCACGTGGTGGTGGTGGAGGACATCGTCGACTCCGGGCTGACCCTCTCCTGGCTGCTGCGCTACCTGGAGTCGCGGTCGGCCGCGAGCGTCGAGGTGGTGGCCCTGTTCCGCAAGCCCGACGCGGTCAAGGTCGAGGTCCCGGTGAAGTACGTCGGGTTCGACATCCCGACCGAGTTCGTCGTCGGCTACGGCCTCGACTTCGGCGAGCGTTACCGCGAGCTCCCCTACGTGGGCGTGCTGAAACCGCAGGTGTACGCCCGGTCCTGACCGCCCTCCGGCCGCTACCGCCGGCGCCCTGAGCAGGTAGTGTCGGCCGACATCGAGCGGACGTACAGCGCGCTCTCAGGTATCCGGACTACGGTGGTGGTTCGGTGACGTGGGAGTAGTCCCGCGACCGGGCCCGTCGACCACCGGTCGGCGACCGGTGGCGGCGCCGACGTCACGCCGGCTCTCGCCCGGAACCCGGGTGGGTGGTGAGGGGCTGGTGGAGCCGACGGTCACGCCGTGTCATACCGGCGATGCACGACTGCGGCCCTCGCGAGCTCGCTCGTCGTCCGCACGGTGTACCGTCGAATGACCGCGACGCGGCGATTACGCGTTTCGGGGTCGAGGCCAGCCCGAAGAACGGCGGCTCCGGCCGCCGCCTCGGCGGCGAACAGCCATCAGACGGTCAGGACGTCGATCAGGAGGGTCCGGGCGCCTCGGCGCTCGACAACAGTATGGAACGTACGCGTTTCTTCCGCCGCCCGGTGGTCTGGATCATCCTGGTGATCGCCGGCGCGATTCTGCTCAGTCAGTTGTTCACAGGTGGACCGAGCTACCACAAGGTCGACACGTCGGTCGCACTCGACCGGCTCAACACCGCGCAGATCGACAAGGTCGTCTTCCAGGACAAGGAGCAGACGCTCCAGATCGACCTGAAGGACAAGGCCAAGTTCGGTGACACCACCACCGACAAGATCGAGGCGCAGTTCCCGTACGAGGTCGGCGACCGGGTCTGGGAGCAGGTCCTCGCGGCCAAGGCGGCCAACCGGGTCACCGGTCCGGCCGACACCGAGGTGTCGTCGGACAGCGTCCTCGTCACGCTGCTGGTGAACCTGCTCCCGATCGCCCTGCTCGTGCTTCTGCTGCTCTTCTTCATGTCGCAGATGCAGGGCGGCGGCTCCCGGGTGCTCAACTTCGGCAAGTCCAAGGCGAAGATGATCACCAAGGACACCCCGAAGACCACCTTCGCGGACGTGGCCGGGGCCGAGGAGGCCGTCGAGGAGCTGCACGAGATCAAGGACTTCCTGCAGAACCCGGCGAAGTACCAGGCCCTCGGTGCCAAGATCCCCAAGGGCGTGCTCCTCTTCGGGCCGCCCGGTACGGGCAAGACGCTGCTCGCCCGCGCCGTCGCCGGTGAGGCCGGGGTGCCGTTCTACTCGATCTCCGGCTCCGACTTCGTCGAGATGTTCGTCGGTGTCGGTGCCAGCCGGGTCCGTGACCTCTTCGAGCAGGCCAAGGCGAACGCTCCGGCGATCGTCTTCGTCGACGAGATCGACGCGGTCGGCCGACACCGGGGCGCCGGTATGGGCGGCGGCCACGACGAGCGCGAGCAGACGCTGAACCAGCTCCTCGTGGAGATGGACGGCTTCGACACCAAGGGCGGCGTCATCCTGATCGCCGCCACCAACCGGCCGGACATCCTCGACCCGGCGCTGCTGCGTCCGGGCCGGTTCGACCGGCAGATCCCGGTGGACGCGCCCGACATGGAGGGCCGCAAGGCGATCCTGCGGGTGCACGCCAAGGGCAAGCCGTTCACGCCCGACGTCGACCTCGACTCGGTCGCCCGCCGGACCCCCGGCTTCAGCGGCGCCGACCTGGCCAACGTCATCAACGAGGCCGCCCTGCTCACCGCACGCAAGGAGCAGCGGGCGATCACCAACGACTCGCTCGAGGAGTCGATCGACCGGGTCGTCGCGGGTCCGCAGCGGCGGACGCGGGTGATGGGTGACCAGGAGAAGAAGATCACTGCGTACCACGAGGGTGGGCACGCGCTGGTCGCCTGGGCGCTGCCGCACGCCGCCCCGGTGCACAAGGTGACCATCCTGTCCCGTGCCCGGACGCTGGGGCACACCCTGGTGCTGCCCACGGAGGACAAGTACACCCAGACCCGGGCCGAGATGATCGACACGCTCGCCTACGCGCTCGGCGGCCGGGCCGCCGAGGAGCTGGTCTTCCACGAGCCGACCACCGGTGCCGGCAACGACATCGAGAAGGCCACCCAGCTCGCCCGCGCGATGATCACGCAGTACGGCATGAGCTCGAAGCTCGGCGCCATCAAGTACGGCACCAGTGGTGACGAGCCGTTCCTCGGCCGCAACATGGGCCACGAGCGGGACTACTCGGACGCGGTGGCCGCCGAGATCGACAGCGAGATGCGGGCACTGATCGAGCTGGCGCACGACGAGGCCTGGGAGATCCTGGTCGAGTACCGGGACGTCCTGGACAACCTGGTCCTCGAGTTGATCGAGAAGGAGACCCTCTCCACCGCCGACATGGCCCGGATCTGTCACCGGGTGGTGAAGCGCCCGCCGATGGCCCCGTACAACGGCTTCGGCAAGCGGCAGCCCTCCACCGAGCCGCCCGTGCTCACCCCCGCCGAGCAGGAGGCGCTGAAGGCGCAGGCCGAGGCGGACGGCGTCCACGCCGCAGTCGGCGGCGGCGCGTCCTCGAACAACCTCGGCGCCTCCCCGAACAACCTCGGTGGCACCGCGAACAGCTCGGACGGTACCCACTGAACCCGCGTGAAAAGGCGGCCAGCCAGGGCGATCCTGCGCTGGCCGCCTCGTCGACCGAACCCGACGGCGACGAGGCCCTGGACTACCTCGCCGCCCGGCTGATCAACGGCAAGCTCACCGGTCGCCCGGTGGAGAACGCCGTCGACCTCGGCCGGATAGAGCGGGCGGTACGCGAGATCCTGATCGCGGTCGGAGAGGACCCTGACCGCGACGGACTGCTCCAGACCCCGGCCCGCGTCGCCCGCGCCTACGCGGAACTCTTCGCCGGCCTCCGGGTCGACCCGAAGCAGGTACTCACCACCACCTTCGAGGCCAACCACGAGGAGTTGGTGCTCGTCCGGGACATCGACGTGATGAGCCTGTGCGAGCACCACCTGCTCCCCTTCCGGGGCAGCGCGCACATCGGATACATCCCCGGACCGGACGGCCGGATCACCGGGCTGTCGAAGCTGGCCAGGCTGGTCGAGGTCTTCGCCCGCCGGCCCCAGGTGCAGGAACGGCTCACCTCGCAGATCGCCGACCTACTGATGGAGCGGCTCAACCCGCGCGGCGTCATCGTGGTGCTCGAGTGCGAGCACATGTGCATGGCCATGCGGGGCATCCAGAAGTCCGGCGCCAAGACGATCACCTCGGCGGTACGCGGCACGCTCCAGCGCGACGCGAAGTCCCGCGCCGAGGCGATGGCCCTGATCATCCCGCGCTGACCGAGGGCGGCGGTACGACTCAGCCGACCAGCCCGACCAACAGGACCCCGGCGGTGCCCAGCGCCGCCGGGGCTCCGCACACCAGCACGCCGAAGCGCGGGGTGCGGTCCAACCGTCCGTCCGGGCCCGGCGGGAAGAGCCGGCCCACGCCGGCCCAGCCCACCACGAACGCCACCACCGGCAGCAACAGGCCGAGCAGCAACGCCAGCGCCGTCCGGGCCTCGGAACCGGTCAGCACGAGGACGATCTGGAGCACCGGCGCCATCAGTGCCACCGGTCCGTAAACCAGGAGATTCCGCAGCCGGGCCGGCCAGCCCTCGGACCGGGACGCGCGCCAGACCCCGGCCACAGCCGCCCACCCGCGCGCGTCGAGCACGCTGTCGGCCGTGTCTGCGCCCTCCCGGGCGGCCCACAGCGCCGCCAGCACCGCCGCCGGACCGGCCGCCATCGACCGGGCCGCCGCCGTCACCTCCGGCGGGGACGGCACCAGCGTCATCGCCGGCACGCCCCGCTCACGGAGGCGGGACTGCTGTGCCGCCAGGCGGGCCCGTACCGCGGTCAGTTCCTCCCGGGCATCCTGGACCGACCGGGCCTGCGCGCCTGCGGCGGTGGCCGCGCCACGGCGTATCCCGTCGAGCTGCCGGGCGGCGGCGAGGTACTCGGTCCACGCGTCGGTGACCGGGTCGGACGGTGTCTCCTCCGGTGCGACCCGCTGCGTCGGCGCGCTCCCGACCCCGGTCATCGCGGCTCCCCGTTCCCGGTCATGCCGCCTCGCCGTCCTCGGTCATCGCGGCTAACCGTCCTCGTCGGTGGCGAACGGCACCAGGACCGTGCCCGGCCCGTCCGGCCCGTCCCAGAGCAGCGCCCGTCCGGGCCGGGGCGACCACTGCACCGTCCGTCCGACGATCGGCGTCAGTTGGCTGGCGGGCACGTCGGTCACCACCACCGACGCGACCTTGCTCACCCCGTCCTCCGGGTCGAGCAGCGCGCCGAACGCCGACGCCGAACGCCACCAGCCCAGCACGTGCCGTCCGCTCGGCGGGCCGTCCCGCAGCAGGGCACGCAGCGGCCCGTCCGGCACGCCGCCCGGACCGTCCGCGCCGAACAGCACCAGGTAGCCGGGGCGGTCGTCGTCCAGGATGGCGAGCAGACCGGAGAGGTCGACCGTCTCGACCGTGTGCCGGGTGGCCAAGTCGGCGGCGAGAGCGGCGGCGACGTCCTCCGCGCTCCTGGTCAGAGTGGCGACGACGAACCGGGCACTGCCCGACCGATGGTGCGCGGCGACGCTCCGGACGGCGCTGGACAGCAGCGAGGCGGAATCCTTACCGGTGCCGAGTACCACCAGGTTCCGGCCGGCCGCCGGGACGAGCGGCACCGACACCGTCGTCCGGGACACATCCACCGCCCGGCCGAGCAGTGCGGCCGGGGTCCGGGCCTGGCCGGCCTCGGCGGCCCGGTAACACGGGTCGTTACCCAGCACCGGCCGGGCGTACCCGGCGAAGACCACGGGCGGGGACGACCCGGCGGGACGGGCTGCCCAGAGGTCGCGCCGCAGCTCGGCGAGCGCGGCCGGATCGTCGAGCGGATCCGGGAAACGCACCATCCGCTCGTGCCCCCGGGTGGCGCCGCGTGGGCCGCCGAGCCCGCCGGCGGTGTTGACCACCGCGCTGCCCACTGCCAGACCGGCGGCGGCGTCGTTGGTCGGCTCCAGCACCGCGCCGCCGCCCGGCAACGCCACCCGCACCGGGAACTGGCCGAGCACCGAGTCCCGGGAGGCGGCCCCGGCGCCGAGACCGAGGTCACCCTCCCCGGCCAGGACCAGGTGGATTCCGTACGCCCGACCGGCGCGGGCCAGGGTCTCCAACCGGCCGGCCAGGTCGGCGCCGAGCCGGTCACGTTGACCCGGCCGCTGTCCGGGGTTGCCGTCCCGGAACAGCAGCGAAACGTTGTCGATCACGCAGACGATCCGGGGCAGGGGTCGATGCTGACGCAGTTCGGCGAAGCGCTGTCCACCGGCGCGGTGGCCCGCCTCCTCGCGGCGGCGCAGCTCCGTCTCCAGATGACCGAAGAGGGCCTGCACGTACTCCCGGTCGGCCGCGAGCGCGGCCGTCGCGACCTGTGGCACCCACGACCGGTCCCGCCGCGTCTGGAGGAACTCGGTGAACGACTCGCCATCAGCCAGGTCCACCAGGTGCAGGAGCAACTCGTCCGGTCCGTACCGGGCGGCCAGGCCGAACAGTACGTTGGTCAGGAAGTCCGCCCGTCCACTGCCCGCCCGCCCGCTGATCAGCCAGTGCGGGGTCAGTTCGGTGAGGCCGAGGTTCACCGCCCGCCCGTCCGCGTCCCCGACCACCGTGGCGAGGCCGGTCGCGGAACTCGTCGCCCAGCGGGGCGCGTCGGCGGTGGGCAGGAGGGTGGCGAGCGTGAGCTGGGCACCGGCGGCCACCCGCCGGGCCAGCCGGCGGCAGACCGCCTCGACCAACCCGACCGGCGGATCGTCCTCGACGAGGACCGGGGAGTTCAGACCCGTCGGCGGCTCCGCGCCGGGGCTGGCGAACGAGGTGCCGGGCGGGTCGCCCAGCAGGGCGTACGCGTTGCGGATCGCGATCTCCGTCGCGTACGGCAGTGCCGGTGCACCGGTCCGGGCCGTATCCCGTACCGGGGAGGAGGGGGTGTTCGGGTCGTTCGCGCGGGACCGCGCCGTACCGTCCCCGTTTAGGTTGGTGGCACTTGCCGGCGGTGGCCGGTCGGCTGTCAGCGGCGGCCAACCGGCGACGACCAGGTGTAGGCCGGCCTGGTGGCCGCACCGCGCCAGGGCCTCGATCCGCGCCAGGTCGTTCGGCCCGAACCCGGCTGGTAGCGCGGCGATCACCAGCAGCATGGTGCGGTCGTGCCGGCGTTGTCGAGCGGTACCGGAGGCCACCCACTGCTCGGCGTCGCTGAGCACCGCCCGCAGGCCGGCGAGATCAGTGGCGGGTGGGGGCAGCAGACCGGCGTCGGCGAGCGGGGCGAACCCGGCGAAAGTTCCGCTGCTCCGCTCCGCGACCGTTGCGCCTGCACCGGAACCGGCCAGGGCCACCCGGGTGCCGGTTCCGGTCGGTTCCCCGGCACTGTCGCCGACCGACTCGGTAGGCGCTCGGGTACTGCCGGCGGAGGACCCCGTCGACGACGCCTGGGTGCTGCCGGTGGGCTCGGCAGGGGCCGGGGCATCGTGGCCGGCGGGTACGTCGGCCGCCGTTCCGGCCATCCCGGTGAGATGCAATTCGTCGGCCCGCCCCCTGACGGACCGGCCGGACGTCGCTCCGGCCGTTCCAGGGGCGGACACAGCCGGTACTGCTGTGGGCGGTGCCGCAGCCGACCCGTGAGACGTCGTTCCGGCGGCGCCGTCCACCGCGCGTACCAGCAGAGACCCGGCGGGCGAGGCAGCCAGCAGCCGGAGCAGTACGGCACGGAGGAGACCCGCGACCCGTCGGTCCCGGACGTCGGTGTCGATGACCAGGTGGCCGGTGCCGGGCAGGGGCACCAGAGCGGGAAAGCGCGCGTCGTCCAGCGGGGCGGCGGTACCGACCCGGACGAAGGCGGGTACCCCGTCACCGGACGGCACGTCCGGGGTGAGCGAATCCAGTGCGTCGCCCGCCCAGCCCGGCGCCAACGCCTCGGCCGCCCGGCGGAGCCGGTCGGTCAGCTCGTACTGTCGACGTTGGTCGGCCGGAATCGGCCGGGTGCCGTCCAGGAGGGTGGCGGCGGCGGTCGCGGTCGCGGCGGCCCGGCGGTGCAGGGCGGCGGCACGGCCGGCAGGCCCCTTGATGTCGGCCACCCGTCCACCTCTCTTCCCGAGGCCGGTAGAACCTTCCCGAGCAAGACGGTATCCCAGGTCGAGGCGTCGATCCGGGAGGTGTGACGGCGGTGCGCGCAGAGAGATCGCCAACCGTGCCGATCCGGCGAAGCGGGACGATCCAGGTGAAGATCGGCGGCTTCCGGGGCATTGGGTACGGGGCGTCCAGCCGATAACCTCAGGGGGTGGAATCAGTGCAGCCCCCCGCCGGTTCCCAGGTGTCTCGCGTACCGGCACAGCGGACCCCGCAGGAGGACCTGGCACCACCTCCCGCCCCGCCGGCCCCGATGCCGCCGCGTCGCCGGCTGCGGACGGTTCTGACGGTGGCGGGTGTCGTACTCTCCGTGCTCTGTCTCAGCGGTGCCGTCACCGTCTACATCCTCTACAGCCGCGCCAGCGCCCCCGACCGCAGTGCTCCCGACGTCGTGGTGGACAACTATCTGCGTGCCTTTCTGGTGGACCGCAACGACGCGCGAGCCGATCTCTTCACCTGTGATCAAGAGTCGGACGGGGTAGCTGAACTGCGAGCACTTCGGACCGACCTGGAAACCCGGGAGAAGCGCTTCGGGGTCAACTTCTCGGTGAAGTGGGGCGGGCTTACGGTCCAGGAGAACGGGAAACAGGCGGAGGTCGTCGCGGACCTGACCATCTCTGCTTTCGTCGAAGGGATCAGCCAGAGCGATCGGCAGTCCTGGCAGTTCACTATCCGGGAGGAGGACGACTGGCGGGTGTGTGAGGCCGCGAAGATCGGCTGATTGGGCTATTCGATCCAGAGCAGGTGGACAGGCACCTCGAGGGTGGTCGGGGGTTGGCCGCGCCAGGCCCAGCGGTACCAGTCCAGTTCGGCGGCCACCCGCACGCAGATGTCCCCGTCGGGGCCGGAGTATGGCTCGGTGACGGCGCGCAGGTCACGGTGTTCCGTCGGACCGACCACGTGGACGACCCGCCGACCGGTCGCCGCATCGGCCTCGAAGACCGGAGTCGGTGGCCGGTGCGACGGCGCGTCCAGGGAAACGAGTCGCGGCGTCGAGTCGTGCGGGATGCCGGCGATGGGGCGGGCCCCCAGAGTCTCCACCCAGACCCGTTCCACCGGAACCAGCGGCGCGAACACCTCCACCTGCTCGGACTCGGCCCGGTACCACTCGTTCTCGGGGATCACCGGAACGTACGTCCGGCTGTTCTGCACCACACGCTGATCGGCCCGCAGGTCCCCGCGCCAGCCGGTGCCGGGCAGCCCGATGACGACCCGCCGTCCCCGCAGGTCGACCAGGCCGGTCGCGGACGCCAGCCGGATCGGCCGGGGTGGAAGTGGTGCCCAGTCGGGTTGACCGGCGAACGGGTCCGGAAGTGGATTGGTCATCGGTTCGAATGCTTCACGCCGCGCCTTTCAGCGGGGCGCCCCGCTCCTTCATGAAAGGCACCGGATTGATGGCTCCGTTGCTGCTGCGGTCCTCGTTGACGTGCACCTCGTAGTGCAGGTGCGGGCCGGAGGAGTTACCGCTGCTGCCTACCACTCCGATGACCTCGCCTGCCTCGACCATCTGACCGGGAACGACAAGGGGCTTGTAGAGCATGTGGCAGTAGCGGGTGATGTAGCCGCCGGCGTGCAGCATGTCGACGAACCAGCCGCAGCCGCCCTTGTTCGGCCAGCCGTCCTCGTCGCAGCTGAGCCGCTCCCGGTTGTCGGGGTCGCACTTGGCGATCAGAATCCGGCCGCTGGCGGCGGCGCGGATCTTGGTCTCCTTGGGGGCGGCGATGTCCACGCCGTTGTGCTTGGGACGTTGCGCCGTGCGGAATCCCGACCCGACCCCGCCGGGGATGGGAGCCGTCCAACCCGACGCGGCGATCTCACCGCCGGCTGCCGCGTCGCAGACCTTCCTCCCGGAGATCTGGACCGTCCGGGCGGCTCCGCCGGCCAGCGCGTCCACGATTCTGCTGGCCAGCTCCTCATGTTTGGCGTAGGCATCCGGGAAGGCGCTGATCTGCACCTTCTGGGCTGCCACCGTCAACGGGAGCTGCTCCCAGTTGTCGACCTTGACCAACTTCTGGTAGAACTTCCGGGCCGCGTAGGCGGGATCCATCCGCTGCCGGACCGTGCCCCACCCGGGGCGCTGCTGGAACAGACCCACCGAGTCGTGGTCCCAGCCAATTCCCTCATGAGGGATGTCCTTGGAAGCCGCCACCGTACTGTTGGCCAGGTTGCGCAGGCCGGACTCCTGCATGGCAGTGGCGACGGCGATCACCCAGGCTCGCGGGGGCAGCTCCATGTCCTGCCCGACCTTGATGATGATGGCCGCGTTGCGGAGTTGGCGTTCGCCGTACTCGCTGAACCGGGGCATGTCCCCGGTCACGTCGACGGTGTTCTCCGTGCCGCAGTTCAAGGCCGCCGCATTGATCATCTCATCGGTGTCGCCGCCGAGTTCGGTGAGGAGAAACGCGCCGGCCCCACCAGTGCAGCAGAGCAACGCCATCGCTGCGGTCAACGCCGCTGCCAGTGCCCCGACGCGCACCTGCCGTCCGGGTAGGGCCTTCCGGGTCGTGTCGCTCATGCCCGCTCCCAGTCCACCACGTCAACCAGCCAGCGTCCCTCCGGTGCCACGAGTTCCAGCCGTAGCTGCCCGGTGTCCAGGGGGACCAGTACCTCGACGAACGACTCGGTCCGTGGCCGGAGGGTGGCCGGACCGGTGGTCCGCTCCGCCGGTACTCCGGCCGGGTCCGCGCCGGTCATTTTCTCGACCAGGACGGGTGTGGCGAGCGGCCGGATGGTCGCCAGCCATTCGTCGCTGGTCATCCCGCGACCGCCGAGCCAGGCGCCGACGAAACGATCCGCGATCTTCTCCGGCTTCGGAGCGCCGGGGCGGGTGACCGGGGAGGGCGGTGCGGCCGTGGCGATCACACCGTCGTCCCCCGCGTTCGGGTCCACCGTCGTGATCGGTCGGTCCGGCCGGTTGCTGAGGCCGGCGGACGGGTCCACCGGACCGGAGACCAGCCGTGCCGCTCCGATGACTCCGAGGACCAGGATGCCGATGCCCAGCGCCACGCCGAGCCGGGACCGGAGGACCCGGGTGAGGAGGAACTCGATCGCCCGTCGCACGTTCTCACCTCGCCTCGGTACGCACCCGGGGGGCCTGCGGGGTAGGAGCGGAGGTGCGCTCCGCCGAGCCGGGCCGGTAGATCACGAAGGAGGGGTTCTCCTCCGGCACGTCCGGATCCGTCCAGGTCGTCGGCTGGCGACGTGGACGCGGCGTCGTTGGTCGGCCGGTGCGGCGCTGTTCGTCCGGAACCACTGTCTCGTCCGCGCGTTCACGACCGTCCGGGCGTTGCCGGGGTTCCGTCCCGGGAACCGTCAGGGTCTCGGCGCGCGCCGGGGCGTGCGTCGGGTCCTCCCGACGTGACTCCGGCCGGAGCCGGGTCTGCTCGGCCACCGCTCCCCGTTTCCGGCCCGTCGCCGGCTCTGCCCGCTGTCCGGCTTCGGCCTCCTCCAGCCGGGCGGCCGTCCGCATGTCCCGGAAGAACCGGCGGTGCCAGGAACCACCCGAACCGGACGACTCGCCGCTTTCCTTCCCGCCGAGTTGGGTGATCCGTCGGTACGGCCGCAGCAACAGCCAACCGACCACGCCGCATAGCCAGACGAGCACCACCTGGAGCCAGCCCGGAAGAGTGGGTGTGTTCATGATCAGATCGACCGCGAAGAGGTAGATGGCCGCGCCGGTGCCGAAGATGGCGATGTTGAACACCGCCGCGACGACCGCGTTGCCGAGCCGTCGCAGGCCCGCGCTCGCCGGACGCATCAAACCGATGGTGCCGAGGATCGGCGCCGCGATCACCGCCCACCGGAAGAGCAGGAAGCCGAGAAGAACCAGCAGGGAGGCGATCAGGTCGAACATGGCGAAGAGGACGGCGGCGAGCACCGCGATGAAGCCCGCACCCACCCGGTCCATGTCACGGACCCCTTGGAGGTACTCGTACGCCTCCGGGTCCTCCTTCTTGATCTGCTCGGCGACCCGGGCCCACTGCTGTTGCTTGGCGTCGATGGTGGCGTCCCGCGTTGCCGGGTTCTGTCGGAGCTTCTCCGCCTCTTCCCAGGAGAGCGACTTCGCGTCGTAGAGCGCCTGTCCGTACTTCTTGGCGGTCTCGCTGTCGGCCGACCCGAGCACGCCCCGCAACCAGTTGCGGTAGAGGAGCGACTCGGTGGCCGTGTCGCTGGCCCGCACCGCAGGCGGACGATTGTCCTTACAGGCATCCGGGTTGGGCAGGACGCATTTGTCCGGAGGGATGTCCTTCGCGGTGGGGCCGACGGCGTCGTGGACCACCCCGAGGGTGGTGACCAGGGTGCCGTCGGCGATGTTGGCCGACTTCACCGGCCAGGCGGCCAGTGCGGTCACCGCGACCATCACCAGCAGTGCCCAACCGGCCGTGGTCATCGCGTTGCTCATGTCTGACTGTCGGGACCGCCAGAGCAGGTAGAGCCCGACCACACACAGGGTGATGATGCCGAAGACGCTGAACACCTTCTGGTAGACGGCCTTGGTGGCCTGTTCCACCAGCGGGTCGGCCCAACCCCACATCGACCGGGGTTCCCAGGCCCGTTCGCGCAGCGCGTTCGAGGCGCCGATGATCGCGTTGGCCAGCATGAACTCACCGTTCGCCACCATCGTGGTGAACCGGTAGTCCGGGTGGAGCACGGACGACGCGCAGCCCGTGTCGATGTCGTACGTGTTGAAGCTGTAGCCGGCGTATCCGTAGTCGCTGTAGAGCCCCTTCGGGCCGGGTTGCGTGGAGGATTCCGGTCGGGCGGCGAACCAGCCGGCCAGTCCCGAGTCCGGCGTGCCGGGGGTCGGGGCATTACGGCACTTGACCGTGTCCTCGCTGACGTTCTCCAGCTTCGCCACGCAGGCGCGGAAGTCGGCCTGCCACTCCTGCGTGGTGCAGAGGTCGGCTCGGGCCTGGGTCGCCGGGGGTGGTGCCGCCGCCGCGCCGATCGCGGGCCAGACGATCGTGGCCACCGCGAGTACGCCGACGGCGAGGAGGAGTGCCGCGATCCGTGCCGGGGCCCTCGCCACCATGTCACGCCTCCAGGTCCGACAGGATGCTCGGTAGGTTCACAGCGTTTGTCGCGACCGCTGCGGGGGTGGTGTCGAGGTGCTCCAGCAGCCCGTCGACGTACGAGACGTCCACCCGGACCTTCTGCACCCGGCCGTCGACGTCCCGCATGACGAACTCCCGGAACCCGAGCCGGGTGGCCGACGACGCGTCGGCGGCCGACAGGGAGGCCAGGGTCGCCTCGTAGCCGTCGTCGACCGGCACCCGGAGCAGCCGGAGTGCCTCGGAGGCGATCTCGGCGTCCTCGGCGATCCGGCCCACGAAGACCGTGGAGACGAGGTTCTGCACGTCCAGCCCGAGGATGTCGCGCGGATTCTGCGATGCGACCAGCGCGGCGAGGTTCCACTTACGGGAGTCACGGGCGAGTCGGACCAGGAACGACCGGCCGGAACGCCAGCCCTCCATGAAGTGGGCCTCGTCCAGGCCGACCAGCTTGCGGGAGGACATCGAGCCGCCGTAGCAGCGGCGTACCGCGAGCCGGTGAGCGGTGTGCAGCATCGGCAGGGCCAGCGACTCCTCGGCCGACCAGTACTCACGCTCGATCTTGAGGTCGGGGAGACGCAGCCCGGCCATGGTGATCACGGTGAGCGCGGCGTCGGCACCGAGTAACCCCTCCGGCGGACGGCCGAAGAAGAGCAGCGCCAGCGGCATCTCGGCGGTGTCCAGGAGGAGGTTCGCCAGCTCCTTGCCGGCGTCGTCGTCGAGTTGGCCGAGACAGGCGACTACGTCGTCCAGGGTGGACGTCTCCTCGGCCGGCACCTGGCGGACCGCGTGCCGGAACAGGGTGGCGGTGGACGCCTCCCGGGCAACCTGGGGCGGCACCAGCATCATGCAGATGTCCTGCACCAGCATGCGCCGTTCGGCCCGGGCGTTGGAGACCGCGATCTCGAACTCCCGGTCCCCCGCCGGGCCGCTGGCGAACTCCGTCCGCAGCGGCGTCGGGATGAGCGAGTACGGCGCGAGCGTGCCGTGCTCCGACCCGGTCAGGTTGAGCACCCGGGAGTACGGCCGCAGCTCGGGCATGTTGCAGAGCCGGGCCAGCGGACCGGACGGGTCGAGCAGGGTCACCTGGACGCCCCGCCGGGCGGCGAGGTAGCCGAGCGCGCCCAGCAGGGTCGACTTGCCACCGCCCGGCTCGGCGACGAAGACGGCCAGACCGGAGCGTTCCCGTACCTCCATCGGGAAGTGCATGTCGAGGAAGACCGGTCGGCGGCAGGTGCCGGCGGTCCGTCCGATCAGGTCGCCGCGTCGGTCGCCGACCGTGGAGGCGGCCTGCGGCAGGGCGGCGGCGAGCAGGTTGACCGGCATCCGGCGGACGTATCCGGTGTTGGCGATCGGCTCGCCGGGGATGAACTCCCGCGCCAGCCAGTCCTGGTTCTTCGGATGCTGGAGCGAGATGCGCAGCTCGCGCGAGTAGAGCTGGATCAGCCGGCGCGCCCGCTCCAGGCACTCCTCCCGGGTCCGGCCACCGACGGCGATCCGGTGCCAGCCGTGCGCGCGGGCCGAGTCCACCGGCAGGCCGGTGGTCATCTCGTCGCCGATCACCAGGGCCCGCTTGGCGAGGCGTTCCAACTCGGGCGGGGCGTCGATGCCGTGCTCGGCGTAGTCGAGCTGTTGGGAGCGGATCATCCGCAGCCGGTGTTCGAGGTTCCGGAAGGAGTCGCCGGAGCCGAGGATGTCGACCCGGGTGGAGATCTCCATCGGCCAGGGCAGCCGCTCGTGGAAGTGCAGCCACGGCTCGTGCTTCTCGGGGATCTCCAGCGGTTCCATCCGGCCGACGGCGAGCACGGCGACGTGCCGTTCCTCGCCGGTCATCCGGTTGACCAGCTTGACCGTGGACCCGTACGGGGTGCGGTACCGCTCCACCTGCTCGGTCAGGGCGAGCAGGTCACCGCGTTCCCAGTGTCCGTTGGTCACCGGGGAGAGTGCCCCGGGCGGTGCCATGCAGAGCGCCACCGAGCGGTAGAGGAGCCACTCCAGTTCCTGGGCGGTGACCCGCCGGCCGCGCATGCCGAACGCGGCGAGCACCTCGTCGAATTGCTCCACCGTCCGGCCCAGCTTGCGCCGCTCGCCGTCGGCGGTGCCGCGGCCGAAGGTGCGCAGCAGGCGTTCGGTCAGCGAGTCGCCCAGCGACCGGCGGGCGAAGGTCACGCCGAGATACGTCTGCCCCTCGGCGTGGTTGACCGAGAGCAGGTGCCGCTGCGCGGCGACCAGGTGGTCGGCCCAACCCGGGGTGCCGGACACGTCCGGCAGCGGGGCCGGCGTGTACGAGTCGATGGTGCGGGCCCACTCGTCGGCCGGGAACGGCCGGGTGGTGCGACGCAGGTGCAGCCGGAACCCGGCGAGGCCGGCGTACTGCTCGGAGATCGCCGAGAGCAGGGCCTCCCGTTCGGCGTCGGGACGGAACGCCCAACGCACCTCGGGGAGCCAGTACCACGCGGTGACCGTGTTCGGAGTGAAGGTCAGGTGTCCGGCGATCTCGGTGATGGCCAGCTCGACCGAGGGATCCCGGTCCCCGAACTTGATCTTTGGAGGCCGGATCCGGGTCGGCTTGACCGGCTTGGGCGACTTCTCGCGCTTCTCCCGTCGGCCCTCGGCGGATCGCTGCCGGGGCGGCATGCGACGGTGGCTCGACGACGGCTCCCCGTCGGCGCCGTCCACGGGTGCGGTGGCCGGGGCCGGCTCCGCCGGTGGCCGGGCGACGGGCAGGCGCTCGGTCGGCTGTTCCGGTACGCGCGGCAACACCGCGGGCGGCTCGGGTTCGGTCAGCGCCGCCACCGGGGCGGGCGGTACGGGCTCGGGCACCGGCGCGGCTGGCGGAGCCGGAACGGGCGTCTCGTCGACGGGAACGGCCCGGGTGCGGGGCGGCACCGGAACGGCCCGGGGCGGCTCCACGACGGGGGTGGCCGCCCGAGGCGGCTCCACGGCCGGTGAGGTCGCCCGGGACGCCGCCGGCTCCACGGGCGGGGCGGCGGGCTGGTGCGGGATCGGCAGCGGATCGCGCCCGGGACGCCGCAGCGGCGTCAGGGGCTGCCGGGCGCCCCCCGGTCGGGTGCCGCCGAAGAGGTCCAGGAAGGGGGAGTCGATGTCCGGACTCTCCGGGGCGGGGCGCGGCGGGGCGCTCTCCCCGGTGGGTGGCGTCGGCCGGCCCCGGACCGGCCGGGGTGCCTGGAAGACCCCGACCCCGCCGTGCCCGGGGCTGGTGGCCAGCGCCGGGTCGAGGCTCACCTCGCCGGACTGCTCCTCCGGCGGGTAGTCGAACGAGCGCGCACGGTGACCGTGCGGGGCGGTCTGATGTCCTGCCGGGTACGACTGCCCCGGCGTCGATGGACGGTTCATTCGATCGCCTCGCCCGGATCACTCGACCGTCTGATCGGCGTACGCCCGGTCATGCCAGCTCCTCCCGGATCCTGATCCGGCTGCCGACCAGGCGCGGGTCGCGTAGTTCGGCCGCCGGCTCCCGGGTACGCCGCCAGTCGGTCAGCGCGGTGCGGATCACCATGCGCGCCGGCCGGTCCGGATCGACGTACCGGAAGATGAACGAGGTCGTCACGATGGCGAGCGCGATCTCCCAGGCCGGGAAGAGCTCGACCTTCAGCGTGAACAACCAGTGGATGAACATGTAGAGGGGGACGAGCAGCATGAACAGGCCGTACTGCGCGTACGGCAGGTGAACGGGGAGGGTGTACCCGGGCGGGCCGAGGTAGACCAGGCGGGCCCGGTAGATGTCGTCGTCGGTGCGCAGCCGCATCTCGTGCCCGCGCCTATTCGAAGATCAGTTCGATCAGGTAGTCACCGACGAAGAAGAGCGTAGCGGCGCCGGCGATGAAGGCGAGCCCGACGATGGCGATGGCCGAGCTGGTCAGCACCTTCGAGATCTCGCCCCGGCTGGCTCGGCCGATGAAGATGACGCCCAGCACCGCGAGGAGGATGGGCGCGATCTTGCTGGCGAAGAAGGAGACGACACCGTCGGTGTTGATCCCCTTGGGGGCCGGCTCGGCGAGCGGGGTCGACGCCAGGGCGTGGAACATCGGGGCGACAGCTGTCGACACCGTGTCCACGAGCTCTGTGGCGATCACTGGAAACCTCCCCATGGCGCGGCCGGCGGAGCCGCTGCGGTACTCGGGTGAACCTGATGGGACTGCGCGTTCCGGGCGCGTCGTCGCTGACGCTGCGTCCGTGCCCCACCACGCTAGGTGGCAGGCTTTGGGCGGATTTCCCCGCTTTGGCCCTCCCTCCGGGCTTCGGTCGCTCAGTGCCGAAGCAATTCCAAAGCGTACGGGCCGCCCCTCTTTGGAACAAGCGGCGAAGAGTATGCCCGCTTCGCCCCCGGCGACCGATCGTACACCTGTTCCAATTCGCTCGTCAGGGGCGTGCGGAATCGCCCCCGGCCGGGCCTTGGCTCCCGGCGTGGCGGGTACGGTGCAGCGGTGACCGATCTGGTAAGGGCGGACGGCCCGGTCGTGATGGGCGTCCTCAACGTCACGCCCGACTCCTTCTCCGACGGCGGCCGGTACGCCGACGTCGACGCCGCCGTCCGGCACGGGGTGCGACTGCACGCCACCGGTGCGCACCTGGTCGACGTGGGCGGCGAGTCGACCCGTCCCGGCGCGGACCGGGTCGACGCGGCGAGCGAGACGGCCCGGGTGCTGCCGGTCGTCCGGGAACTCGCCGCCGCCGGGGTGCCGGTCAGTATCGACACCACCCGGGCCCGGGTCGCCGAGGCCGTGCTGGCCGCCGGCGCGGCCGTGGTCAACGACGTCTCCGGCGGCCTGGCCGACCCGGACATGGCACGCGTGGTCCGCGACGCCGGCTGCCCCTGGGTGCTGATGCACTGGCGCGGCCACTCCCGGGGCATGGGCGCCCTGGCCACCTACACGGACGTGGTGGCCGACGTCCGGGCCGAACTGGCCGGACGCGTCGAGGACGCGCTGCGGGCCGGGGTGGCGGAGGACCGGATCGTCGTCGACCCCGGCCTCGGTTTCGCCAAGACGGCCGCCCACAACTGGGAACTCACCGCCCGCCTGTCCGAGCTGCTGACCCTCGGCTTCCCGCTGCTCTTCGGCGCGAGCCGGAAGTCGTACCTCGGTCGGCTGCTCGCCGCGCCGGACGGCGAACCCCGGCCGACCGACGGCCGGGAGGCGGCGACCATCGCCACCAGCGTGCTCGCGGTGGCCGCCGGCGCCTGGGGGGTGCGGGTGCACGACGTACGGGGCACGGTCGACGCGCTCGCCGTCTGGCGGGCCAGCGGCCGGCCCCGACTGGCCCCACCGGCGCGCAACGGGTCGGGCGGCACAGTCACCACGGATCGCGGGGAAGAAGGAGCGGCATGAGCGACCGGATCACGCTGACCGGACTGCGGGCCCGGGGCCGGCACGGCGTCTACGACTTCGAGCGGGAGCAGGGACAGGAGTTCGTGGTCGACACCGTTCTCGAACTCGACCTCGCCCCGGCGGCCCGCTCCGACGAGGTGACCGACACCGTCCACTACGGCGAACTGGCCGGCCGGCTGGTCGCCGTGGTCACCGGCGAGCCGGTCAACCTGATCGAGACCCTCGCCGACCGGCTGCTCGACGTCTGCCTGGCCGATCCCCGGGTCGCCGCCGCCACGGTGACCGTGCACAAGCCCGAGGCACCGGTACCGCACGCCTTCACCGACGTGGCGGTGACCATGACCCGGACGCGTTCCCGGTGACCCGGGCCGTGCTCTCCCTGGGCAGCAACCTCGACGACCGGCTGACCAACCTGCGGACCGCCGTGGCCTGTCTCGGCGAGGCGGTCCGGGTGGTGTCCGGGGTGTACGAGACCCCGCCCTGGGGCGACACCGACCAGCCGATGTACCTGAACGCGGTGCTGCTGGCGGAGGACCCGACCGCCACCGCGCGCGACTGGCTGGACCGGGCCCGGGACGCCGAGCGGTCGGCCGGGCGTCTCCGTGACCCGCGGCGTCGGTTCGGGCCCCGCACCCTGGACGTCGACGTGGTGGCCGTCTGGGACGACGCGGGCGAGCCGGTGCTCAGCGACGACCCCGACCTGACCCTGCCCCACCCCCGCGCCCATCTGCGCGCGTTCGTGCTGCGCCCGTGGATCGACATCCAGCCGTACGGGCAGCTGCCGGGGCACGGCTGGCTCACCGACCTGCTCACCGCCGAGCCGGTGGCCGGGGACGCCCTGGAACTGCGTGCCCGACCGGATCTGACGTTAGAGTCGACGGCATGACCCAGCGGAGCCGGGCGGCATGACCGTGCCACAGTCCCCACCCCCGCGCGGGCCGGCACCCGACCGTGACCGGATGGGCCCGACCCGACCGGCCACCCTCCTGGTGGCCGGGCTCGCTGCCGCGGCGCTGGCCTGGCTGCTGATCAGCTTCCTCTACGGAGACCTGCCGGATCTTCCCTGGTTGCCGGTGATCACCCTGGCCGGGCTCGCCGTGCTCGAGGGGTACGCGGCGGTCAACACCAGGGGACGGATCGAGCGCAAGCCCGGCCGGGACCCGGTCAACCCGCTCCTGGTGGCCCGGTTCGTGGTGCTGGCGAAGGCGTCCGCGTTGGCCGGTGCGATCTTCGCCGGTTTCTACGCCGGACTGGCCGGTTGGCTCTTCGTGGAGAGCACCCGGGCGGCGACCGAGGACCGCCCGGCGGCCCTGGCCGGGTTGGTCGCCTCGTTGGCGCTGGTCGCGGCGGCTCTCTGGCTGGAACGCTCCTGCCGGGTGCCTCAACGGCCGGACGACGAACGCGAGCCCGACGACCGGGAGAACCGGCACATCCATTGATCACGGGGTTACGCCTTCGCCCGGGCGCGGGTACGGTGCCTGCGACCGGGTAGTCAAGGCCGACCCCGGTCCACGCGCTCCGGTCCGCCCTGCGCCGGGCCGGGCCGGTCGGCGACCGTGGGAGGCGTGCGTCAATGGGGTACGACCAGCCGGGCCGGGGTGAGTCCGTCGATCGGCACCAGTCCGGACCGGCCACAACCGTCGTGCCCGAACTGCCGCCGGTAGCCGAACCCGGTCCCGACCGGGTCGCCGTGCACGTCGCCTGGGAGGCCGTCCTCGCGGGCACGGTGGGCGTCCTCGGCCTGCTGCTCTGGCTCCAGGAACCACGGGTTCTGCGCGGCGACGGACTGCGGGAACTCCTCGTCGGCGTGGTCGGGCTCGGCCTGCTCGCGCTCGCGGCCGGGCTGAGCCTGCGGACCGCCGCCCCGAACCTGGCGATCGGTCCGGTCGCGGTTGCCGCCGCCCTGCACTTCGCCGAGCAGGGCGACCGGGGGACGACCGAGGCGGTCGTGCCGGCCGTGGTGGCGGCCGTCCTCGGTGGGCTGGTCCTGGCGATGTTCGTGGTGCTGCTGCACGTGCCCGCCTGGGCGGCCAGCCTGGCCGCCGCGGCCGGGCTGGCGGTGTACATCGAGCGTCGGCAGGTGCCGGTGCTGGTCCAGGCCCACTACGACCCCCGCCACAACGCCTACCAGCTCTTCGCCGGTCTCCTGGCGGTCGCCGTCCTCGGTGGCCTGTTCGGCGCGATCCGACCGGTGCGTGGACTGGTGGGCCGGTTCCGGCCGGTCGATGATCCGGCACGCCGGCGGGGGACGGTGGCCGCCCTGGTCACCGGCGGCGCGCTGATCGGCTCCACGGTGCTGGCGATGCTGGCCGGTGTGCTGCTCGCCGCGAACGGCTCCGACCGGGTCGTACCCGAACCCGGTCTGGACTGGACGGCGCTCGGCCTCGGCATGGCCCTGCTCGGCGGGACGAGTGCCTTCGGCCGGCGCGGTGGCGTGAGCGGAACGATGCTGGTGGTCGTCCTGGCCGGTCTCTTCTTCGCGTACGTCGACGCGGCCGGCCACGAGATCAGCCGCTGGGCGGTGGCCGGGTCGGCGCTCGCCGTCGGCCTGGTCGTCACCCGCATGGTCGAGACGTACGGCCGACCACGGCCGGCGACCGGGGAGCCGCCCGATCCCGGGCCGGGCGGGGACCCCACGACCAGCTCGGGCTGGACCCTGTCGGGCGCGGGCACGTACGACGGCCCCTGGCCCCCGGCACTGCCGGCCCGCTCCACCGAGGACCCGGTCGATCCGTGGGGGCGCTGGGACGGCGAGCGGGACCGGTGGCGCGGTGACCGTGAGTGACTCGACGCGCCGACGCTGATTCCGCCGGTTAGGCTCGCCGCATGACCGAATCATCGTCGCCGGATCCGGGCCGTTCCTTCGCCGAGCTGGACGCGCTCTCCACCGAGGAGCTTCGCGAGCAGGCGTTCGCCCTGGCCAGGGAGCGCCGGGACGTCGCCTTCTTCTGGTCCGTCCTGCGGCACCTGCCCAACGCCGACGAGGCGGCGGTGCTCGACGGCGCGCCCAACTCGGTCGGGCCGACGATCGACGAGGCGGCGGCGCTGTGGCGGGAACTGACCGGCCACGGTTACGAGGAGTCCGCGCCGCTGCTGCGGGCCGCCTTCATCGACTACCTGATGAAGCACTGAACCGACCCGCACGGTGAAACGACCGGCCTTCAGGTTTGCCCGGCCCGGCCGGCCGGGAACTGGTCGTGGCATGCCGTTGACCAGCCGGGCCGGGGTCGACCGTCGCCGGAGCACCGCGACGGGCACCGGCACCCTCGCCGCGCTCGTCCTCGTCGCTGTCTGCGGGAGTCCCAGCTACGTCCGGTGGGCCGGGGACGGCACCGATCCGAACTCGGCCTCCGGCTGGTTCCTGCGCCTGCTCGCCTGGCCGAGCTGGCGGTTCGACTCGGACCGTCCGGTCGAGACGCTGTTCACCGACGGGCTGCGCGCCCTGCTGGTGGTCGTCCTGGCCGCGATCCTGCTCTACCTGCTGCCCGGCCCGCAGACCGCCCCGGCGGCGGGGCTGTTCAGTCAGCTCTTCTCCGGCTGGGGCGCGTACGTGTTCGCGGCCGGATTCGCCGCACTGCTCAGTTCCCTGTTCGGGGCGGACTCGTCGCTGTTCGTGGCGGTGCAGGCCGCCGGCACCGGGGCCGCGTACGGCTTCTTCGCCGGCTGGATCGTCGGCATCGCCAGCCTCGGCGGACGGGCCTGACCGGGACGGCGGCGACCCGCCCCGAGCCGACAAGGGCAACCCCCGAGCCGACCAGGCCAACCCGGGGCGACAAGGGCAACCCCGGGCGACCAGGCCGACTCCCAGCCGACGAGGCCCCGCCCCGCCGGTGGGCCGGTCAGTGCTCCGGCCGGCCCAGGTCCAGCAGTTGCTGCCGGCTCAGCACGCCGACCGGCCCGTCGTCGTCGACCACGACCGCCCGGTCGGCGTTCGAGGTCAGCAGGACGGCCAGTGCGTCGTACGCCGAGCCGCCCAACCGGACCCGGGGCAGGTCGGCTGCCTCCGCGTCGGCCAGCGGGCGCAGCGTGCCACGGGCGACCGGGGTGACCGCCAGCCGGCGGATGCCCCGGTCGGCGCCGACGAAGTCGCGGACGAAGTCCGACGCCGGCGCGCCCAGCACCGCGGCCGGGGTGTCGTACTGTTCCAGCCGGCCGCCCTCGGAGAGCACCGCTATCCGGTCGCCGAGCCGGACCGCCTCGTCCAGGTCGTGGGTGACCAGCACGATGGTCTTGCGTACCTCGGCCTGCAACCGGAGGAACTCCTCCTGCAACCGGGTCCGCACGATCGGGTCCACGGCGGAGAACGGCTCGTCCATCAGCAGCACCACCGGGTCGGCGGCGAGCGCGCGGGCCACCCCGACCCGTTGCCGCTGCCCACCGGAGAGCTCGTGCGGGTAGCGACCGCCGAACTGCGCCGGGTCGAGCCCGACCAGCTCCAGCAGTTCGTCGACCCGACGCCGGCTGCGCTCCTTCGACCAGCCGAGCAGCCGGGGCACGGTGCCGACGTTGGTGCGTACGGTCTGATGCGGGAAGAGACCGACGTTCTGGATCACGTAGCCGATCCGGCGGCGCAGCGTCACCGGGTCGACCCGGGTGACGTCGTCGTCGCCGAGGAGGACCCGGCCGGAGGTCGGCTCGACCAGCCGGTTGATCATCCGGAGCACGGTCGATTTCCCGCAGCCCGAGGGGCCGATCAGCACGACGAGTTCGCCGGCCCGTACCTCCAGGCTCAGGTCACGTACCGCCTCGGTGCCGCCCGGGTAGCGCTTGCCGATCCCGTCCAGGGTGATCGACGCGGCACCGCCGGCCGGGCCGGTCGCGCGGTCGACGACGGGAACGGGGTCCGGGGTAACGTCCACGCATGTCCTTCCGCCTGAGCTACCGGGCCGATCCGGGTAACCCGTGGTTCTCCTGGCAGTACGTGCGGGACAACTCCGACACCATCGCCGCCGCGCTGGGGGAGCACGCCTCGCTGACCGCCCGCGCGGTGGTGATCGCCGCGCTGGTGGCCCTGCCACTGGCGGTGGCGGCGTACTGGTTCCGGCCGCTCACCGGCCCGATTCTCGCACTGACCGGTGTGCTCTACACGATCCCGTCCCTGGCGCTGTTCGCCTTCCTCGCGCCGTACCTGGGAATCGGGGCGGTGACCGTACTCAGCGTGGTGGTGTTGTACGCGCTGCTGGTCATCGTGCGCAACACGGTGGCCGGTCTCCACCAGGTGCCGTCGGAGGTCCGGGAGGCCGCCCAGGGCATGGGGTACGGCCGCTGGGGTCGACTGTTCCGGGTGGAGCTGCCGCTCGCGCTGCCCGGCATCCTCACCGGACTGCGACTCGCCACCGTCTCCACGGTCGCGCTGGTGACGGTGGGCGTGGTGGTCGGTCGCGGCGGGCTGGGCCAGCTGATCTTCGCCGGCTTCCAGAACAACTTCTACAAGGCGCAGATCATGACCGGCACCCTGCTCTGCGTGCTGCTGGCGCTCGTGCTCGACCTGGTGCTGGCCGGGGTCGGCCGGCTGCTCACCCCCTGGCTGCGGAGGACCACCCCATGAGCGCGATCGGACAGGCGGTGCTCTGGCTCAACGACCCGCTGAACTGGACCAATTCCGGAGGCGTGCTGGACCGGCTCGGGGAGCACCTGACCATGTCGGCGGCGGCCGTCGTCCTCGGCTGCCTGGTGGCCTGGCCGGTCGGCTTCTGGCTCGGGCACACCGGACGGGGCGGTGGCCTGGTGGTGCTCGTCTCCAACGTGACGCTCGCCGTGCCGACGCTCGCCCTGCTGACCATCCTGCCGTTGACCTTCCTCGGTTTCGGGCAGCCGTCGGTGGTGGTCGCGCTGGCCGTCTTCGCCGTGCCGCCGCTGCTGGCGAACGCGTACACCGGGATCCGGCAGGCGGATCCGGAGGCCCGCGACGCGGCCCGGGGCATGGGCTTCTCCGGGTGGCAGGTGCTGCGCCGGGTGGAGCTGCCGTTGGCGGTGCCGTACCTCGCGGCCGGGTTCCGTACCGCCGCCGTCCAGGTGGTCGCCACTGCGGCCCTGGCCAGCTTCGTCAACGGCGGGGGGCTGGGCCAGATCATCCGGGCCGGTTTCGGCCTGGACATCGCGGCCGGCGGCGGTCAGATCCTCGCCGGCGGAGTGCTGGTGGCCGGACTGGCGATCCTGGTCGAGCTGCTCCTGGCCCTGGTCGAACGGCTGGTCACCCCACGTCCGCTGCGCCGCGCCCGGCGCGGGGCCGGCCGCCGCGCGGCGAGCGCCGTGGCCGGCGGCTGACCCGTCCCGGCGCTCTCCGCCCCGTTCCGGTGCCCTGAACGACGTCGGACCGACCGACGGGTGACGATCCGGCGACAAAATTTGCCGCGCGGGTTGTCCCTCCGCCGCCGAAAGTGTTTCGTGGAACTTCTGCGAGTGCGCCTCGCGTGAATCCGCGAGGATGTCTCGTGGGGTTCCCGCGAGAGACCGACGCGGAGAACGGACACACGGGCGGCAGGACGATCGCCCGTCGGACACGCGGCCGGCCCGGACGGGTCGCGCCGGGACACAGGAGGCGGGCTGATGCTGCGCGCACGTACTCGACTGGCGATCGGCGCAGTGGGCGCCCTCGCCGCGGCCGGAATCCTCACCGGCTGCGGTGACGCGGGCTCCTCCGGCACCGAGGCTCCCGAGGCCGGGGCCTCCGGCGCGGGCTGCGCCCCGGTCGCCGGTGACCAGCTGGTCGTCCTCGACGACGACAAGAAGCTCCAGAACACCGACAACGTCATTCCGGCGATCAACGCCAAGGTGGCGAACCCGCAGCTCGTGGCCGCGCTCGACAAGGTCTCGGCGGCGCTGGACACGCCGAAGCTGATCGCGCTGAACAAGGCCGTCGACGTGGACCGCAAGACCCCCAAGGCAGCCGCCGAGGAGTTCGCCACGGCGAACAACCTGACCGACGGCATCGCCAAGGGGCCCGGTGGCCCGATCGTGGTCGGGGCGGCCAACTTCAGCGAGAACCAGACCCTCGGCGAGCTGTACCGGATCGTGCTCACCGCCGCCGGATACCAGGTGAAGGTGCAGCAGATCGGCAGCCGGGAGCTGTACGAGCCGGCCCTGGAGAAGGGCGAGATCCAGGTGGTCCCGGAGTACGCGGCGACCCTGGCCGAGTTCCTCAACACCAAGGCTAACGGCAAGGACGCCCAGCCGGTCTCCTCGCCCGACCTGGAGAAGACCGTGACCGCGCTCAAGGCGGCCGGGGAGAAGGCCGGCCTTACCTTCGGCACGCCCTCGGCCGCCCAGGACCAGAACGCCTTCGCGGTCACCAAGGCCTTCGCCGACAAGTACGGCGTGACCACGCTCACCCAGCTCGCCGAGAAGTGCTCGGGGGCCGACACGGTCCTCGCCGGTCCGCCGGAGTGCCCGCAGCGGCCGAAGTGCCAGGCAGGCCTCGTCGAGGTCTACAACTTCAAGGCCGGCTCGTTCAGCTCCCTGGACGCGGCCGGCCCGCAGACCAAGAACGCCCTGAAGACCGGTGCCGCCAGCGTGGGCATGGTCCTCTCCTCGGACGGGGCGCTCGCGGCGAGCTGAGTCCGCCCGCGCGTCGGCCCGTCCGGCGCGCGGGTCCGTGCCGTCGGGCCGACGGTGCCCGGTTTCGGGTGCCGTCGGCCTTTTTCGTCCCAGGAATGCTCGGTAGGCTGCACACCCATGCCCGTTCCGGTCCCTTTGGACGACAAACGTGCCCCGTCGCGGCTGACCCTCCTGTTCCGGGCCGGTCTGGCGGTCGCCGCGCTCGCGGCGTTGCTGCTGCTGGTCGCCAACGGCAACGGTCTGCTGCGCGTCGCCGCCGTGCTGGCGATCGCCGCGATGGCCATGATCGGCCTGTCGATCACCCTCCGCCCGGATGCCGCCGCCGAGGTGCGGCAGCTCGCCGACGAGATCGACGAGTTGCGGGCCGAACTCGCCGCCGTCGCCCACTCCGCCCCTCCGGGGGTCGAGCCGGCCCGGTGGCCCGCCGAACCGGCGGCGCCCCAGGGCCGGACCGGCGAGGGACCGCACGTGCCGGCCGCCGAGCCCCGGGCCGGACGGGCGCGGGTGGCGGTGGCCGGCGTGGCCGGGACGGATCCGATCCGACCGGCCGCCGACGAGCCGGAACCGGAGGACGCGGGGCGGGACCACGGCCCGCGTCGGGCCGCCATGACCGACCACCGGTCGGCCGGGTCCGCACCGGGCCGGCGTCGGGCCGGGGACCCGGAGGACGACCGCCGGCCGGTGGACCCGGAGGACGACCGCCGCCGGATCGGGGAGCCGCCGGGCAGCCGGCGTCGCGCGGACGGCCCGGAGGACGGTCGCCGCCGTTCGGCGGAGCCCGCCACCGGGCGTCGACGGGCCCCCGAGCCGGACGGGGAGCCGTACCGCGACCACGGGGCGGCCGAGGACTGGTACGCCGACCAGGAGCCGGCCACCCGGCCCCGCGCCACGTCCGGGTACGCCGCCGAGCGTCCGGCCGGCGGGGTGTACGGCGGGCCGCCGCGTTCCGACGCACCCGACGCCCGTCCCGGGCCCGCGTCCGGTCCGGAGGTGCCGTCCCGCCCGGTCGGCGTGGTGCGGCACACCGAGACCGTCCACGTGACCACCCGGCACACCATCGTCGACGGCGCCGCCCCGGACCGGGGGCCGGGCGACGGCTACGGCCGGTGGACGCCACCGGAGGAGCAGTCCTGGACGGGGCACGGCGGCCCGGAGCGAGACCGGTGGGACGGCTACCCGCCCCGGGAGGACCATGCCCGACCGGGCCGTCCGCGCGGGTCGGCACGGCCGGGGCCCCCGCCGGGACAGCACGACCGCTCCTGGGACGCCCCGCCGACCGGGCCGGGTCCGGACGCAGCGCGGCCCTGGTCCGGCCAGGAAGACCGGTCGGGGCCGGGCGAAACCCAAGACTGGCCCGGTCACGGCGGTGGTCCGGACCCGGACTGGCGAACCTCGGCCGGTGGCCGGTACACCTCCGGTGCCGACGAGCGGTACGCACACCCGGGCGGGGAGCGGTCCGGGCCAACCGGTGGTGACAGCCGGTCCCGGCGGGGCGCGGCGGATCGGGTCCCCGGCCGGGCGTACCCGTCGGCGGAGGCCGGTGCCGACGACTGGTCCGAGGTCTCCGCCGGCGGCAGGTGGGCGTCCGTCCGCGACGACGAGCACGGCCGGGAACTGCGGATGGGCGAACGCCGGGCGGCGGTGCACGCCGACGGCGACGGCACCGAACTGCGGGTGGAGGACCACTGGGCGGCCGTCCGGCGGCCCCGGCGCGGGCACCCGGACGACGGGTACGACCGGGACGAGCCGGGCCGTGGCGCTGGTCCGGAGTACTCCCGCCGGGACGGCCACCGGCCCGACCCGGACCGGGCCCTGCCGCCGGGCGGGGTGCCGGTGCCGGAGCAGTGGCGACCCGCGCGGGGCGGCCGTGGAGCGGACGGATGGTCGACGCCGCGCGGATCCGAGCCGGCACCCGGCTGGTCGACGCCGCCCGCCGAGCCGGAGTGGTCGCCGCCGCGCGACCGGAGGCAGGCCGGCGACTGGCCGGAGCCGTCGTCCCGGGGCCGGCGGTCGGAGCCCGACCCGGACCGGTACGGCCGGCCCTCCCGGGAGCACGGTGGACGCGCCGACGACTCACCGGAACGCTGGCGCTGACCGGACGCCCGCCCCGACCGCTACTTGTCGATGTCGCCGACCACGAAGAACATCGAGCCGAGGATCGCCACGAGGTCGGGCACCAGGCAGCCGGGGATCAGGGTGGCCAACGCCTGCACGTTGGCGTACGACGCGGTGCGCAGCTTCAGCCGCCACGGCGTCTTCTCGCCCCGGGAGACCAGGTAGTAGCCGTTGATGCCGAGCGGGTTCTCGGTCCAGGCGTAGGTGTGCCCCTCGGGAGCCTTGACCACCTTCGGCAGCCGGGTGTTGACCGGTCCGGTGAGCCGGTCCACCCGGTCCAGGCACTGCTGGGCGAGGTCGAGTGAGACGTACACCTGGTCGAGCAGCACCTCGAAGCGGGCGTGGCAGTCCCCGGTGGTGCGGGTGACCACCGGCACGTCCAACTCGCCGTAGGCGAGGTACGGCTCGTCACGGCGCAGGTCGAGGTCGAGCCCGGAGGCGCGGGCGACCGGACCGGACGCGCCGAACGCGGCGGCGTCGGCGGCGGAGAGCACCCCGACCCCGACCGTCCGGGCCAGGAAGATCTCGTTGCGCCGGATCAGGTGGTCCAGGTCGGGCAGGCGGCGGCGTACCTCGTCGATGGCGGCCCGGGCGCGGCCGGTCCAGCCGGCCGGCACCTCCTCCTTGAGCCCACCGACCCGGTTGAACATGTAGTGGATCCGGCCGCCGGAGACCTCCTCCAGCACCGTCTGGAGCGTCTCCCGTTCCCGGAAGGCGTAGAACATCGGGGTGATCGCCCCGATCTCCAGCGGGTACGACCCGAGGAACATCAGGTGGTTGAGCACCCGGTTCAGCTCGGCGAGCGCGGTACGCAGCCAGACCGCCCGCTCCGGCACCTCCAGCCCCATCAGCCGTTCGACGGCGAGCACCACGCCCAACTCGTTCGAGAAGGCCGACAGCCAGTCGTGCCGGTTGGCCAGCACGATGATCTGTCGGTAGTCGCGGACCTCGAAGAGCTTCTCGGCCCCGCGGTGCATGTACCCGACGATCGGCTCGCAGGCGACGACCCGCTCGCCGTCGAGCACCAGCTTGAGTCGGAGCACCCCGTGGGTGGAGGGGTGCTGCGGGCCGATGTTGAGCACCATGTCGGCCGTGTCCAGACCGCTCCCGGTGCCGACGGTCAACTCACGCAGGCTCCCGGCGTCGGTGGTCATGTCCGACATCGTGCCACGGACACGGCTCAGGGGGCCGGCGGCGGGGCACAGCCGGACGGTGTCAGCGGTGGCGCGGGGATGCCCACCGGTTGCAGCAGCCACCAGTGCCCGCCGAGCCCGGCCGGGTCGGTCAACTCGGCGACCGCCGACGCGGCGGCCAGCGCGCGGACGTAGCCGGCCGGGTCGGTGGCGGCCAGGGCCAGCGGCGGTCGGCCGCCGTCGGCCCCGAGCGCCCGCAGCGCCTCCCGCTGACCCCGCAGCGTGTACGGCGCACCGGCCACCGCCGAGCCGGCGACGCCGACCGCGTCCACGGCGACGTGCGCGGTGAGGTCGCAGGAACCGTCCGGCACCGGCGGCACCTGTCGCCCGGCCCGGTACCCGGTGAGCGTCCCGTCGAGCGGCCGGCCGGAGCGCAGGTGACCGTAGTCGACGGCCAGGGCGAGTCCCCGGCCGACCGCGCGTACGGCCGCCGCCCAGGCCAGGTCGCGGGTCCGCCCGATCTCGGCCCGCCCGCCGGGGACCGCCGCCGGCCACCAGGTCGCCAGCCACTCGGCGTCGGCGGGGTCGACCGGCCCGCCGACCGACTCGACGCCGGCCGGGTCGACCAGCACGGTGCGCCAGCCGTCGTCGGTCGCCACCGCGACGTCCAGCGGCACGTTGTCCAGCCACTCGGTGGCCAGCAGCAGGCCGGTGATCCCGTCCGGCACCCGGTCCCGCCAGCCGACGGCGGGCGACAACCCGGCGGGCCGGGGTGCCACCTCGACGGCGGTGAGCCGGAGCCGGTCGACCAGCGGCGGCGGCCCGGTGCCGTCCGCCGGTCGTTCCCCACCGGCCTCGTGTGTCCGGTGACCGGCCCGGTCGGTGCGGCGGCCGGTCTCGTCCGCCGTACGGGCGTTGACGAGCCGGGCGAGGGTGGTGAGCAGTTCACCCCGGCCCGCGCCGACGTCGACCACGTCCAGCCGGTCGGGGTGGCCGAGTGCCGCGTCGACCCTCTCGACCAGCCGCAGCAGCGCCGCACCGAACACCGGGGAGGCGTGCACGCTGGTCCGGAAGTGCGCCGCCGGGCCGGTGCCGGCCACGAAGAAGCCACCGGGGCCATAGAGCGCCGTGGTCATCGCCGCCCGCCAACCGGCGCCCGTCAGGTCCGTTCCGGGTCGAGGTGGGGTCACCGTGCCGACCCTACGGTCAGCGGGCCGTCCGCTCCGCCCGGGACGGGCCGACCCGTGCCGGTGAACGTTTTCACACCTGTCTGTGCCGTCCGCTGACCACGGCGCATACTTGCGCTGACCGGTACCCCACCTTCGAGGACTGGATCATCGCCATGAGCGCATCCCTGCGCCCGCGTCCCGGCGCGCCCACCGGCGCCGCCGCCGTACCGCCGGGCTCCGTCCCTCTCTTTCCCCGCCACCTCACCGTCGGCGTGATCGGTGCCGGCCGGGTCGGTGCCGTGCTGGGCGCGGCGTTCACCGCCGCCGGTCACCGGGTGGTCGCCGCCGCCGGTGTCTCCACCGCGTCCACCGCCCGGATCGCCCGACTGCTGCCCGAGGTCCCGCGCCGCCCGGTGCTGGCGACCGCCCGGGCCGCCACCGACCTGCTGCTCGTCGCGGTTCCGGACGACGCGCTCACCGCCGTGGTGACCGGGCTCGCCGAGAGCGGCGTCCTCCGCCCCGGCCAGGTGGTCGCGCACACCTCCGGCGCGCACGGGCTGGGCGCGCTCGCCCCGGCCGCCGAGGTGGGGGCCCAACCGTTGGCGCTGCACCCCGCGATGACCTTCACCGGTACGCCCGACGACCTCGACCGCCTGCCCGGCGTCTCGTACGGGGTGACCGCCCCGCCGGAGCTGCGGGCGCTGGCCGCCCGGCTGGTCGCCGACCTCGGCGGCGTGCCCGAGTGGATCGCCGAGCCCGACCGGCCGCTGTACCACGCGGCCCTGGCGCACGGCGCGAACCACCTGGTCACCCTGGTCAACGAGGCGGCCGACCGGCTGCGCGACGCCGGGGTGGACGAACCGGCGCGGGTGCTGGGCCCGCTGCTGCGGGCGGCCCTGGAGAACGCCCTGCGGCTCGGGGACGACGCCTTGACCGGCCCGGTGTCGCGCGGCGACGCGGGCACCGTCGCGCGGCATCTCGAGCGGTTGGCGGCGACCGCGCCGGACTCGGTCGGGGCGTACCTGGCCCTGGCCCGGCGGACCGCCGACCGGGCGATCGCCGCCGGGCGGCTGCGTCCGGTCGACGCGGAGTCGCTGCTCGGGGTGCTGGCTGGCGTGCGCAGGGAGGCGGTGGCGTGACCGCGGTGGTGCACACCCGCGCGGAACTGGCGACGGCGCGGGCCGCCCTGACCGGCACGGTCGGAGTGGTGATGACCATGGGTGCCCTGCACAGCGGGCACGAGTCGCTGCTGCGGGCGGCCCGGGAGCAGGCCGACCACGTGCTGGTGACGATCTTCGTCAACCCGTTGCAGTTCGGCCCGAACGAGGACTTCGACCGGTACCCGCGCACCCTCGACGAGGATCTCGAGGTGTGCCGGCGGGCCGGGGCGGACCTCGTCTTCGCCCCCTCGGCGGCGGAGATGTACCCGGACGGGGCGCCCCTGGTGCGGCTCGACCCGGGCCGGCTCGGCGGCGAACTGGAGGGGGAGAGCCGCCCCGGCTTCTTCCACGGGGTGCTCACCGTGGTCCTGAAGCTCCTCCAACTCACCCGGGCTGACCTCGCCTTCTTCGGTGAGAAGGACTACCAGCAGCTCACCCTGGTCCGGCGGATGGTCCGCGACCTCGACGTACCGGTTCGGGTGGTCGGCGTACCGACGGTCCGCGAGCCGGACGGGGTGGCCCTGTCCAGCCGGAACCGCTACCTGTCCCCGGCCGAGCGGGTCACCGCGCGGAGCCTGTCGGCGGCGCTGCACGCGGGCTCGCTGGCCGCCTCCGACGGCGCGACCGCCCCCGACGTGCTGGTCGCCGCCAACGCCGTCTTCGACGACCGGTCGGACGTGGAACTGGACTACCTGGTGCTCACCGACCCGGACCTCGAACCCGGCCCGGTCACCGGCCCGGCCCGACTGCTGGTCGCGGCCCGGGTCGGCACGACGCGGCTCATCGACAACATGGCGATCCGGCTCGACCCCCGATGACCATCCCACCCGGGCCTGGCCGGCCCGGTCCGGCACCCGATGCGCGAAAGGCGACCCCGATGTACCGCACGATGCTGAAGTCGAAGATCCACCGGGCCACGGTGACCCAGGCCGATCTGCACTACGTCGGCTCGGTGACGGTGGACCAGGATCTCCTTGACGCCGCCGACCTGCTCCCCGGCGAGCAGGTGGCGATCGTGGACATCACCAACGGCGCGCGGCTGGAGACCTACGTCATCCCCGGCGAGCGGGGCAGCGGCGTGATCGGCATCAACGGTGCCGCAGCGCATCTGGTGCACCCCGGTGACCTGGTCATCCTCATCTCGTACGGGCAGATGGACGACGCCGAGGCGCGGACGTACCAGCCCCGGGTGGTGCACGTCGACGCCGACAACCGCGTCATCGAGCTGGGTGCCGATCCGGCCGGGGTGGCCCCTGGAATGGTCGGCGACCCGGTACGCGGGGACCTGCTGGCCGCCCGCTGACCACCCGGCCGCTGTCGGCCCGTCGGCGCGGGTCGTCCGGTTCCGGCCCACGAATCCGGTCTGTTACCGGAGGGTCATTTCTGGTTACCCTTACCGCGCGCCGTCGGGGGCGACGGCCGCTGGCTGGGGGAGGCCGCGATGCGCCGTGCGAGGAGCACCCTGGCTGCGGCGTTGCTGACGGCCACCCTGCTGGCCGGCTGTGCCGACGCCGGTGGGCTGGACGGTGACCTGGTCGACGACTGGGCCGCCCTGGCCGCCCCCGGGCCGTTCGTGCCACCGGCCGGGGCCTGCCAGGTGGCCGACTTCGCCGACGTGGTCACGCCCGCCACCTTCGAACCGGTGGACTGCGGCGTCCCGCACCGGGTCGAGACCGCGCACGTGGGCACCTTCCCCGCTACGGTCACCGCCCCTCCGGCCGTCGACTCGCCGTCGATGCGGGCCGCCTTCGCCGACTGCGACACCCGCACCTCGACGTACGTGGGTGACGAGTGGCGGGCCGGTCGGTTGCGGCTCGGCGTGGCGCTGCCGTCCAAGGTCGGCTGGGCGGCCGGTGCCCGCTGGTACCGGTGCGACCTGACCGAGGTCGACACCGTCGAACGGGCCGCCCGGACGGTGCTGCGCACCGGCAGCCTGCGTGACGCCCTGAAGGGGGCCTCCCCACTGCGACTCGGCTGCCAGAACGCGCGTACCGGCCCGGAGCTGGGCGTACAGACGGTCACCCCGGCCGACTGCGTGAAGGCGCACAACGCGGAGTTCGTCGGGGTGTGGAAGGCCCCGGAGAGCCCGTACCCGGTGAAGCCCGGCGACTGGGCCCCGCTCTACAGCGGCTGCCGGTCGGTCCTCGCCCGCTACGCCGGCCTGCCGGTCGACGGCTACCTGCAGTTCCGCACCGACCTGGTGGTACGCCCGCCCGGCGCGGCCCGCTGGAAGGCCGGCGACCGGGGGGTCCGCTGCTACCTCTGGCTCAGCGACCGCACGGTGACCCGCTCGCTCAAGGGCGCCGGCCCGACCGTCCTGCCCGTCCGCACCCGCTGACCGCCTCCTCGCCGGGGAGTTGCAGCTGCCCGCCCAGGTTTGGTTGCAGGGGTCCCCTCCTCACGCTTTCTGAGTAGGAAGGCCCCCTGCAACCACCGGCCTCCGCTGCCGCCCCCGGCGAGCGCGGCAGCCTGGCTGGAGGGTCGGCCGCGCCACTCGGTGCGGCCCCGCCGCTGCGCTACCGGGGCAGACGCGGTTGACTGTGCCCATGGAGCTGTCGACCGTCGCGCTGCCCGGCGTTCCCGAGCTGCTGGCCGCGCCCGCGCCCGGCTGGGTGGAGACCACCGACGTGATCGTGGTCGGATCCGGGGTCGCCGGCCTGACCGCCGCGCTGCACCTGCGGGAGGCGGGGCTGCACGTCACCGTGGTCACCAAGGTGAACATCGACGAGGGCTCGACCCGCTGGGCGCAGGGGGGCATCGCCGCCGTGCTCGACCCGGCGGACACGCCGGACGCGCACGCGTACGACACCGAGGTCGCCGGGGTGGGGCTCTGTGACCCGGCGGCGGTGCGGGTGCTGGTGGAGGAGGGGCCGACCCGGCTGCGGGAGCTGATGCGGATCGGGGCCGAGTTCGACCGGCACCCGGACGGGTCGCTGATGCTGACCCGGGAGGGCGGACACCGGGCGGACCGGATCGTGCACGCCGGAGGCGACGCCACCGGGGCGGAGGTGCAGCGGGCGCTGCACGCGGCGGTGCGCCGCGACCCGTGGATCCGCCTGGTGGAGCACGCCCTGGTGTTGGATCTGCTCCGGGCTCCCGGGGACGGCCCCGACGGGCTCGGCCGGGCCTGCGGGATCACCCTGCACGTGCTCGGCGAGGGGAGCGAGGACGGCGTCGGCGCGATCCTGGCCCGCGCGGTCGTCCTGGCCACCGGCGGCATGGGCCAGATCTTCGCGGCGACCACGAACCCGGCCGTGTCGACCGGGGACGGTGTCGCGCTGGCCCTGCGGGCCGGGGCGGCCGTCACGGACGTCGAGTTCGTGCAGTTCCACCCGACCGCGCTGATCGTCCCGGAGCGGGCCCGGGTGCCCGGGGCTGGACACGCCCAGCAGCCGCTGGTCTCCGAGGCGCTGCGGGGCGAGGGCGCGTACCTGGTCGACGCGGACGGCAAGCGGTTCATGGTGGGGCAGCACGAGCTGGCCGAGCTGGCCCCCCGTGACGTGGTGGCCAAGGGCATCCACCGGGTGCTGCTGGCCACCGGGGCGGACCACGTCTACCTCGACGCCCGGCACCTGGGCGGCGCGCACCTGGCCCGCCGGTTCCCGACCATCGTGGCCTCCTGTCTGGCCATCGGGGTGGACCCGGCGACCGACCTGATCCCGGTCGCGCCGGCCGCCCACTATGCGTCCGGCGGCGTCCGCACGGACCTGCGCGGCCAGACCTCCATCTCCGGCCTGTACGCCTGTGGCGAGGTGGCCTGCACCGGTGTGCACGGGGCCAACCGGTTGGCCAGCAACTCGCTGCTGGAGGGGCTCGTCTTCTCCCGACGGATCGCCGAGGACATCGCCCGGGGGCTGCCTGAGCAGGCCCAGCCCGCGCCGACCGGCGCGTGGCGGGGCGGGAGCGGTTGGGTGGTGCCGGCGGAGGTGACTCCGGTGCTGCAGCGGGCGATGACCCGGGGGGCCGGGGTGCTCCGCTCGGCGGAGACCCTGGCCGCGACGGCGGGAACGCTGACCGAACTCGGCGCGGGCCGGGGCGAACCCCGCACGGCGAGCTGGGAGGCGACGAACCTGATCACGGTGGCGTCGACGCTGGTCGCCGCCGCGTACGCCCGTCGGGAGACCCGGGGTTGCCACTGGCGGGAGGACTTCCCGACGGCCGACGAGACGTGGCGCGGCCACCTGGTCGGGTCGATCGGAACGGGCGGCCGGCTGACCCACCGGTGGGCGGCGTCCGCGTGAGCCTGAGGTGGCGCGCGGTCGCGAACGGAGGAGGCCGCTTGTGGAGTGAGCCGATCCTGCGAACCCGGCAGTCGCGAATCGAGGAGGTTCGGTGAAAGAGTGGACGGAGCAAGCGCTGCGGGAGGCCGGGCTCGACCCGGCGGAGGTGCGGCGGATCGTCGAGACCGCCCTGCGTGAGGACCTCGGCCCGGAGTTCCGGGACGTCACCAGTCTCGCCACCATCCCGGCCGAGCAGACCGACACGGCCGACCTGGTGGCTCGGGCGGACGGGGTGGTCGCCGGGCTGGCCGTCGCGGCGGCCGTGTTCGAGCTGGTCGGTCCGGTGACCGGCGACCGCCGTACGGTCGAGGTGTCCCTGGTGGCCGCCGACGGCGCGCGGGTGGCGCGCGGCGACGTGCTGGCCACGGCCACCGGCCCGACCCGGTCGCTGCTCACCGCCGAGCGGACGGCGCTCAACCTGCTGTGCCGGATGTCCGGGGTGGCCACCCACACCCGGGCCTGGGCGGACGTGCTGGCCGGCACGAAGGCCATGGTGCTGGACACCCGGAAGACCACCCCGGGGCTGCGGTCCCTGGAGAAGTACGCGGTGCGGGCCGGCGGCGGCACCAACAAGCGGATGGGCCTGCACGACGTCGCCATGATCAAGGACAACCACAAGTTCGCGGCCGGCGGGATCGCCGCCGCCTACCGGCGGGTGCGGGAGACTTTCCCCGACGTGGCGGTGCAGGTGGAGGTGGACACGCTGGCCGAGGCGGTGGAGGCGGTCGAGGCCGGCGCGGACTTCCTGCTGCTGGACAACATGTCCCCGGCGACGCTGGCCGAGGTGGTGGCCGCGGTGGGGGACCGGGCCGAGCTGGAGGCGACCGGTGGGCTGACGCTGGACGTCGCCGCCGAGTACGCCAGCACCGGCGTCGACTATCTCTCGGTGGGCGCGTTGACCCACTCCTCGCCGATCCTGGACATCGCGTTGGACCTGCGCGCGGAGTGACCGCCCCGGACGTTGTCTAGGCTGCGTGCGTGCTGCTCTGCATCGACATCGGAAACACCAACACCGTGCTGGCGACCTTCGACGGTGACCGGCTGGTGCACTCCTGGCGGATCAAGACCGACGCCCGTTCGACCGCGGACGAGCTGGGGCTGATGTTCCGTGGCCTGCTCGCCGGGGACGCGGTGGAGATCACCGGGGTCGCCGCCTGCTCCACCGTGCCCGCCGCGCTCCGCTCGCTCCGGACCATGCTGGCGCGCTACTACGACGACCTGCCCAGTGTCGTCGTCGAGCCGGGGGTGCGCACCGGGGTGCAGCTCGCCATCGACAACCCCAAGGAGGTCGGCTCCGACCGGGTGGTCAACACGCTCGCCGCGTACACCCTCTACGGCGGGCCGTCGATCGTGGTGGACTTCGGCACCACCACCAACTTCGACGTGATCAGCGGTCGGGGCGAGTTCCTGGGCGGCGCGTTCGCCCCGGGCATCGAGATCTCCTTCGACGCGCTCGCCGCCCGGGCGGCCCAACTCCGCAAGGTCGAGGCGACGAAGCCCCGGTCGGTGATCGGCAAGAACACCGTGGAGTGCCTCCAGTCCGGTCTCTACTTCGGCTTCGCCGGCCAGGTGGACCGGATCGTCGAGCGGATGACCGAGGAGCTGGGCGAGGTCAAGGCGGTGATCGCGACCGGTGGGCTGGCCTCGCTGGTGATCAACGAGTGCCGCACGATCACCCATCACGAACCGATGATCACCCTGATCGGTCTCCGTATGGTCTACGAACGCAACGTCTGAGGCCGCCCGGGTCCGCAGGGCCGGCTCTCGCGGGGCCGGTCGGGTTCAGCGCCGGCGGGCACGGAGCACCAACGTCCGGTACGGCAGGGCGAGGGTCCCCCGACCGGCCAGGTCGGGATGGGAGCGGAGCAGTTCGCGCAGTTCCCGGTCGACCCTTCGCCGGTGCTCCGGCTCCGCCGTCAGGTAGTGCGAGCGGGTGCGGACCATGCCGAGCAGTTCGTCCGGAGTGAGCACGGTGGTGTGCGGGAACTCGGCCCACTCCGGGGCGGCGAACTCAGGGCCGAGGTCGGTCAGGCTCGCGAGCAGGTGGTCGACGGTGTCGCCGATCTCGGCGATCCGGTTCAGCTCGGTCACCCACGGCGTGCGGTCGTCGCGCAGGTTCCAGACCAGGGCGAGGACACCGCCGGGCCGCAGCACCCGGGCGATCTCCGGGTGCGCGCGCTCGCGGTCGAACCAGTGGTACGCCTGGCCGGCGAGCACCGCGTCGGCGTGGTCGTCCGACAGCGGCACCGATTCGGCGGTGCCGGCCAGGGCGGCGACGCCGGGCGTGGTGTCCGCGAACCGGGCCCGCATCCCGGGGTCGGGTTCGACGGCGGTCACCGGGTGCCCGAGCGCGAGCAGGCCCCGGGTCAGGATGCCGGTGCCCGCGCCCAGGTCGACGATCCGGGCGGACGGGGCGAGCCCGTCGAGTGCCCAGCGCAGTGCCGTGTCCGGATAGCGGGGCCGGAACCGGTCGTACTCGGCGGCGGCCGTGCCGAACGACAGCGCGTGGGTGGGATCGACCATGCCGGCAGGTTATCGAGTGCCGGCCGTCGGAGGGGCTTGAGTAGGCTCGTGCCTTGGACCCACCCGATTTCTCCCGCTGAGGACGCATGCCGTGACCGAGCAGAACCCCGTGCCGATCGATCCCGCCGACGACCTTCCCGAGCAGATGAAGGTCCGCCGGGAGAAGCGTGACCGGATGCTCGCCGACGGCGTCGAGCCCTACCCGATCGGCTACCCCCGGACCAGCACCCTGGCTGCGGTCCGCGAGAAGTACGCCGACCTGCCCACCGACACTGCCACCGGCGACCGGGTCGCGGTCACCGGCCGGGTGATCTTCGTACGGAACACCGGCAAGCTCTGCTTCGCCACGCTGCGGGACGGGGACGGCACCGAGTTGCAGGCGATGCTCTCCCTGGACCGGGTGGGCCCCGAGCGGCTGGAGGACTGGAAGCGCCAGGTCGACCTGGGTGACCTCGTCGGGGTCACCGGCGAGGTGATCACCAGCCGGCGGGGTGAGCTGTCCGTGCTGGTCGAGCAGTGGGCGGTGACCGCCAAGGCCCTGCGTCCGTTGCCGGTGGCGCACAAGCCGCTCAGCGAGGAGGCCCGGGTCCGGCAGCGCTACGTCGACCTGATCGTCCGTCCGCAGGCCCGGCAGATGGTGCGGACGCGGGCGGCGACGGTGCGCAGCGTGCGCGACTCGTTGCACGGCAAGGGATTCATCGAGGTCGAGACCCCGATGCTCCAGCTCCTGCACGGTGGGGCCGCCGCGCGCCCATTCGTGACGCACAGCAATGCGTTGGGTACGGATCTCTATCTGCGAATCGCCCCGGAACTGTTTCTCAAGCGGGCGGTGGTCGGCGGCGTCGACCGGGTCTTCGAGATCAACCGTAACTTCCGTAATGAGGGCATCGACTCTTCGCACTCGCCCGAGTTCGCGATGCTCGAGGCGTACGAGGCGTACGGCGACTACGACACGATGGCCGCGCTCACCCGGAATCTGGTGCAGCAGGCGGCCGTCGCGGTGGCCGGGTCGACCACGGTGACCCACGCCGACGGCCGGGAGTTCGACCTCGGTGGCGAGTGGCGCTCGGTGACGCTCTTCGGTGTCCTTTCCGAGGCGCTCGGTGAGGAGGTCACCGTCCGCACCGAGCACGCCCGGCTGGTGCAGTACGCGGAGAAGGTCGGTCTTTCCGTCGACCCGAAGTGGGGTCCGGGCAAGCTCGCCGAGGAACTCTTCGAGGAACTGGTGGTGCCGGGCCTCCAGGAACCCACCTTCGTGCGGGACTACCCGGAGGAGACCAGCCCGCTCACCCGGGGGCACCGGCACGAGCCCGGCCTGGCCGAGAAGTGGGACCTCTACGTGCTCGGCTTCGAGCTGGCCACCGCGTACTCCGAGCTGGTCGACCCGGTGGTCCAGCGGGAGCGGCTGGTCGCCCAGGCAGCGCTGGCGGCCCGTGGCGACGACGAGGCCATGCGCCTCGACGAGGACTTCCTGCGGGCCATGGAGTACGGAATGCCGCCCGCCGGGGGTATGGGAATGGGAATCGACCGGCTCTTGATGGCCCTGACCGGCCTGGGAATTCGGGAAACCATCCTGTTCCCCTTGGTGCGCCCAGAGTAGCGAGGCTACCCGTGGGTGAATCCGCCGTCCTATTGACGGGGTCAGCATCGTGCCCGCTATTGTGCTCTTGTTAGCAGGAGAACCTGCTCGAAAGGAATGGCACGTGGCCAAGCAGATCATTCACAAGCTGGTCGATGACCTGGACGGCGGAGACGCCGACGAGACCGTCAAGTTCGCGCTCGACGGCGTTCAGTACGAGATCGACCTCTCCAACAAGAACGCCGACAAATTGCGGGAGCTATTCGCCCCCTACGTCGCGGCCGGCTCGAAGGTCGGTCGAGGAGGCGTGGTGGTCGGCGGCCGGGCCGCGCGCGGCCGGGGCGGCGCCACCGCGGACCGGGCGCAGAACAAGGCGATCCGGGACTGGGCGAAGCGGGAGGGGCGGGAGATCTCCGACCGGGGCCGCATCCCGCAGGAGATCGTCGACGAGTTCCACGCGAAGGCCGGCCACTGACGCCGACCCTCGACCGAGCGACACCGACGCCGGCCCGGAGCACCCGCTCCGGGCCGGCGTCGGTTCGTCATCGGGCCGGCGGTTTCCGGGCGACCGGCGTGACCGTGGCGGCTGGTGGGCCCACCGGGGTGGCCCGTGCGGTTGGCGGACCGCCGGCACGGCTCGTGGCTGTTCGTGGGACCGCCGATGCGGCCCGCGGCGGCTCACGGCTCCGCCGACGCGGCTCGTGGCGGTTGACGGGACCGCCGGGTGGCGGCCCGTGGCGGTACACGGGGCCGTCGTGGTGGCGACCCGCAACGGCGGGAAGGAATCCGGCGGAACGGACGTTGTCCACAACCGGTGGAAGAGTTGTCCACAGCCTGTGGAGAGCCGTCCGGAGTCCCGGAGGCCCGTCCAGCCCCGTCCACCGACCCATCGAATTTCGCTCTGCGCGTACAGGACAGGTGCCCGGAACACCTCCTGAGCGCGGACGGTTGGGTAAAACGACGCGAACCCGGCGCCCAGCGGGGACACACGACCTCAGCGAAGTCGGTTCGCGGCGATAGAGTAAGGAGGCACGGACGCCCACCCCGGTCGTCCGCGCACCGGCCCCGCCAAGAGTCTTGACCATCAAGATCGAGTGCGCACGGCACGTGAGGAGCACGAGGGCATGTTCGAGCGGTTCACCGACCGAGCGCGACGGGTTGTCGTCCTGGCCCAAGAAGAGGCCCGGATGCTCAACCACAACTACATCGGTACGGAGCACATCCTGCTGGGCCTGATCCACGAGGGTGAAGGCGTCGCGGCCAAGGCCCTGGAGAGCCTCGGCATCTCCCTGGAGGGCGTCCGTCAGCAGGTCGAGGAGATCATCGGCCAGGGCCAGCAGGCGCCGAGCGGGCACATCCCGTTCACGCCCCGGGCCAAGAAGGTGTTGGAGCTGTCGCTGCGCGAGGCGCTTCAGCTCGGCCACAACTACATCGGCACCGAGCACATCCTGCTCGGCCTGATCCGCGAGGGCGAGGGCGTCGCCGCCCAGGTGCTGGTCAAGCTCGGCGCCGACCTCAACCGGGTCCGCCAGCAGGTGATCCAGCTCCTCTCCGGCTACCAGGGCAAGGAGCCCGCCGCCGCAGGCACCGCCACCGGCGAGGCCGCGCCGTCGACCAGCCTCGTGCTGGACCAGTTCGGCCGCAACCTGACCCAGGCGGCCCGCGAGGGCAAGCTCGACCCGGTGATCGGGCGCGAGAAGGAAATCGAGCGGGTCATGCAGGTGCTGTCCCGCCGTACCAAGAACAACCCGGTCCTGATCGGTGAGCCCGGCGTCGGCAAGACCGCCGTGGTGGAGGGGCTGTCCCAGAAGATCATCAAGGGCGAGGTGCCCGAGACGCTGAAGGACAAGCAGCTCTACACCCTCGACCTCGGTGCCCTGGTCGCCGGCTCCCGCTACCGCGGTGACTTCGAGGAGCGCCTCAAGAAGGTGCTCAAGGAGATCCGCACCCGCGGCGACATCATCCTCTTCATCGACGAGATTCACACCCTGGTGGGTGCGGGTGCCGCCGAGGGGGCGATCGACGCCGCCAGCATCCTCAAGCCGATGCTGGCCCGGGGCGAGCTCCAGACCATCGGTGCCACCACCCTCGATGAGTACCGCAAGCACCTGGAGAAGGACGCCGCCCTGGAGCGTCGGTTCCAGCCGATCCAGGTGGGGGAGCCCTCGCTGGCCCACACCATCGAGATCCTCAAGGGCCTGCGCGACCGTTACGAGGCGCACCACCGGGTGAGCATCACCGACGCCGCCCTGGTGGCCGCTGCCACCCTGGCCGACCGGTACATCTCCGACCGCTTCCTGCCGGACAAGGCGATCGACCTGATCGACGAGGCCGGGGCCCGGATGCGGATCCGCCGGATGACCGCGCCGCCGGACCTGCGCGACTTCGACGAGCGGATCGCCCAGGTCCGCCGGGACAAGGAGTCCGCGATCGACGCGCAGGACTTCGAGCGGGCCGCCCAGCTCCGCGACAAGGAGAAGCAGCTCCTCGGCCAGAAGGCCCAGCGGGAGAAGGAGTGGAAGGCGGGCGACCTGGACGTCGTCAGCGAGGTCGACGACGAGCAGATCGCCGAGGTCCTCGGCAACTGGACCGGCATCCCGGTCTACAAGCTGACCGAGGAGGAGACCTCCCGCCTGCTGCGCATGGAGGACGAGCTGCACAAGCGCGTCATCGGCCAGGAGGACGCGGTCAAGGCGGTCTCGAAGGCGATCCGGCGTACCCGGGCCGGCCTGAAGGACCCGAAGCGCCCGTCCGGCTCGTTCATCTTCGCCGGCCCGTCCGGTGTCGGTAAGACCGAGCTGTCCAAGGCGCTCGCCGAGTTCCTCTTCGGCAGCGAGGACGCGCTGATCCAGCTCGACATGTCCGAGTTCCACGACCGGTACACCGTCTCCCGGCTGGTCGGTGCGCCTCCCGGCTACGTCGGCTACGACGAGGGCGGCCAGCTGACCGAGAAGGTGCGGCGTCGGCCGTTCTCGGTGGTCCTCTTCGACGAGATCGAGAAGGCCCACCCGGACGTGTTCAACACGCTGCTCCAGATCCTGGAGGACGGTCGACTCACCGACGGTCAGGGTCGGATCGTGGACTTCAAGAACACGGTCATCATCCTGACCACCAACCTCGGCACCCGGGACGTGGCCAAGGCGGTCTCGCTGGGCTTCCAGGCGTCGGAGGACTCCGAGTCCAACTACGACCGGATGAAGCAGAAGGTCAACGACGAGCTGAAGCAGCACTTCCGGCCCGAGTTCCTCAACCGGATCGACGACACCATCGTCTTCCACCAGCTGCGCCAGCTGGAGATCCTCTCGATCGTGGACATCATGATCGCCCGGATCGAGACCCAGCTGCGCAACAAGGACATGGGCCTGGAGCTGACCGACAGCGCCAAGAAGTACCTGGCAGTCAAGGGCTTCGACCCGGTTCTCGGTGCCCGTCCGCTGCGTCGCACGATCCAGCGCGACATCGAGGACAACCTCTCCGAGCGGATCCTCTTCAACGAGCTGACCCCCGGTCAGATCGTGGTGGTGGACTGCGAGGGCGACCCGGAGAACATCGACAAGTCCAAGCTCGTCTTCCGGGGCGCGGACCGGCCGGTCGACGTGCCGGACGCCGTACCGGCGGACCTCGGCGGCACTGCCGCCACGGGCGCGGACGAGGCGGCGTAACGGTCGGACCTCCCGACAGGTCTCACCACCTGCGGAACCGACGACAACCGGAGCGAGGGCCCGGCGGCGAAAGCCGCCGGGCCCTCGCCCTGTTTCCTGCCCAGTCGCAGCGGGCGCAACGTGCCGTCCTGCACGGGGTTGTTGGGTGGTAGCAGGGGACCCCTGCTACCACGCCGCCCTCTCCCACGCTGCCCGCCGCCCTGCCACCACGCGGCCCTTCTGGCGCGCCGCCCTGCTCGTACGCCGCGTTGCGATGGTGTCCTCGGGTAGCAGGATCAGGGGAGAGGCTGGCCGGCTGGTGCGGGGGCGTCGCCGACGAGTCGGTAGGTCGCCTCGCCGGCTGGTTCCACCAGCCCGTCGGTGACCAGTCCGGCCAACGCACGGGACCGCTGCACGTCGTCGGGCCAGACCTGGTCCAACCGGGGCCGGGGCACCGGGCCGGTCGCCTCCCGCAACACCGCGAGCAGCAGCCCACGTACCTGTCGGTCGGTGCCGGCGTACCGCTGCGGGCGGCGGGTCGGCCCGGCCGGGGCCTGCTGTCCGGAGGCCCGCCAGGCGCAGACCGGCTCCACCGGACAGACCGCACAGCGCGGCGACCGGGCGGTGCAGACCACCGCTCCCAGTTCCATGAAGGCCGCACTCGCCAACGCGGCGGCGGCCGGTTCGACCGGCAGCAGCTCCTCCGTCGCCACCAGGTCGGACGGACGGGTGGTCGGGCCGGCGTCCGGCTCCCCGGCCACGGCGCGCGCCACCACCCGACGGACGTTGGTGTCCACCACCGGGTGCCGCTGCCCGAACGCGAAGGCCGCCACCGCCCGCGCGGTGTACGTCCCCACGCCGGGTAGGGCGAGCAACTGGTCCAGCCGGTCCGGCACCTCGCCACCGTGCCGGTCCACCAGGGCCACCGCGCACTCGTGCAGGCGTACCGCCCGGCGCGGGTAGCCGAGGCGTCCCCACATCCGGATCGCGTCCGCAGGGCTTTCGGCGGCCAGGGCGGCCGGCACCGGCCACCGGGCCAGCCACGCCTCCCAGGCCGGCAGCACCCGTACCACCGGGGTCTGCTGCAACATGACCTCGCTGACCAGGATCGCCCAGGGGCTGACGTCGGGGCCGCGCCACGGCAGGTCGCGGGCGTTCTGCTCGTACCACCGGCTGACCCGGTCGGCGAAACTCTGTTCTGTCATCGCGTCGCCGATGATGCCATGTCCGGCATGTCCCGCAGCGTGGGCGGTCCGGGCGGTTGCCGTCCGTCCGTTTTCGCTGGTCGGGGAGAATGCCGGCATGAACGAGCTCGCGATCACCGTCATCGGTCGGGACCGGCCGGGCATCGTGGCCGACGTCGCGGAGGTGCTCTCCGGGCTCGGCGCGAACCTCACCGACTCGACGATGACGCGGCTACGCGGTCACTTCGCGATGACCCTGGTCTGCGTCGGCCCGGCCGCGGCCGAGGTCGAGGCCGCACTCGCCCCGCTCGCCGCCGACGGCCAACTGCTGGCGAGCGTACGGGCGGTCACCCCAGACGGTACGACGACGCCCCCCGGAGAGCCGTACGTGATGGCGGTCCACGGCGCGGACCGGCTCGGCATCGTCGCGGCGACGACGCGGGCGCTGGCCGACGTCGGCGGCAACGTCACGGATCTGACCACCCGGCTGACCGGGGACCTCTACGTGGTGGTCGCCGAGGTCGACCTGCCGGGCGGCGCGGCGGAGCGGCTGCGGGAGAAGCTCGCCCGTACGGCTGCCGAGCTGGGCGTCGAGGTGACACTCCGGCCGGCCGACCCGGATCTGCTGTGACCGCGCAGATCACCGGCCTGGAGGGCTGGACGCCGGAGGCGCTCGGCGTGCCGGGCGAGGTACGCCCGGTGGTGGCCGCGCCGCACACGGTGCTCAGCCGGACGGGTGGCGAGGTCGACGCCACCTCCGACGAGGTGGTACGCCTCGCCGCCGACCTGGTCGCGACGATGCGGGTCTCCCCGGGCTGCGTCGGGCTGGCCGCGCCGCAGCTCGGGGTCGGTGCCCAGGTCTTCGCGGTCGACGTGACCGGCCACCCGAAGTCGGTGACCGTGCACGGCACGTTCGTGCTCTGCAACGCCCGGGTGGTGGAGGCCAGCCGGTGGAAGGCCGGGCGGGAGGGGTGCATGTCGGTGCCCGACCTCACCGGTGACGTGAAGCGGGCCAGCCGGCTGGTGGTGGAGGGCGTACTGCCCGGCTCGGGCCGGCCCGTGCGGATCGCCACCGACGGCTTCGAGGCACGCGCCCTGCAACACGAGATCGACCACTGTGCCGGTCTGCTCTTCCTCGACCGGGTGGCTGGCGCGCACGCGATCTACCAACGCAAGGTCTACCTCTGACCGTCCGAGGGAGTTGGTACGGTGAGCCGTTCTCGCCCCGGCGCGTCGCGCCCGGTCGGTGACCGCCGCGCCGTTACCGTGGGGGCATCATGCGTCTGACGGTTGGCCCCCTGTCGCCCGCCGTGTACTGGCGGCGTCGTGCCGTCGTACTCGGAGCGGGGATTCTCTTCCTCATCGTCGTGCTCTACTCGTGCAGCGGGTCGAGCGACAACACCGCGAGCCCGGAGCGGTCGTCCACCCCGACCCCGTCGGCGGGTGACCCGGCCCCGAGCGGTTCGGTGCTGACGCCTCAGTCCGGCGAGCCGCCGGCGTCCGCCGGACCCGACGCACCGGGTGATGGTGGCCCGGCCGGCGGCGGCCCCGGCGGGGGCGGTCCGGCGACGACCAGCGGCGCGCCGCCGGCACCCGGGGGCCCCATCGTGCCGGCCGGCGGTACCGCCGGGTGCACCGACGCCGAGATCTCGGTGACCCCGGTGGTGGCGCCCACCTCGGTCCGTTCCGGCCGCCCCGTCGACCTGCAACTCAGGATCAGAAACACGTCGGACCGGACGTGCACCCGTGACGTCGGCGCCGACCTCCAGGAACTCTTCGTCAAGTCCGGCGCGGAGAAGGTGTGGTCCTCCGACACCTGTGGCACCGCCAAGGGCTCGGACGTGCAGTCCTTCACCCCCGGCTTCGAGCGGTCGTACCAGGTCACCTGGAACGGGCAGGACACCACGCGGTGCGCCAACGGTCTGGCCGACGGTGAGCCGGCACCCGCCGGGACGTACCAGGTCTTCGGCCGGCTCGACACCAAGCTCAGCGCCCCGGCGAAGCTCACCATCACCAACTGACCCCCCCGGTTCAGCCCCCCTCTCCCCCCTGCGGGAGGGATACCCCACGTTCAGGTGGTAGCAGGGGACCCCTGCACGCCAGAAATGAGTAACAGGGGTCCCCTGCTACCACCTGACGGGGGTGGAGCGGGGTTGGAGCGGGTGCTCAGACGTAGCGCTCGAGGATCGACGCCTCGGCCAGGCGGGACAGGCCCTCCCGGACGCCGCGGGCCCGGGCGTCACCGACCCCCTCGACCGCCTGGAGATCCTCCACGGTCGCCCCGAGCAGGCGCTGGAGGCTGCCGAAGTGCAGCACCAGCCGGTCGACGATGGCCACCGGCAGACGGGGCACCTTGGCCAGCAGCCGGAAGCCGCGCGGGCTGACCGCCGCCTCCAGCGCGTCGGACGCGCCCGGGTAGCCGATGGCCTTGGCCACCGCGACCAGGTCGATCAGCTCGGTCGCCCCGAGCAGGTCCAGCTCGACCAGAGCCTCGTCCAGGGTGCGGGACTTTCGCCCGCTGGGGAGGTAGTCCCGGATGACCAGGGTGCGGTCGGCGTCCACCCCGGCCATCAGCTCGTCGAGCTGGAGGGCGAGCAGCCGGCCGTCGGTGCCCAGCTCGACCACGTAGCCGGCGATCTCGTCGGCGATCCGGCGGACCATCTCCAGGCGCTGGACCACCGCCACCGCGTCCCGGACGGTGACCAGATCCTCGATCTCCAGCGCGGAAAGGGTGCCGGAGACCTCGTCCAGCCGCAGCTTGTAGCGCTCCAGCGTGGCCAGCGCCTGGTTGGCCCGGGAGAGGATGGCCGCCGAATCGTCCAGCACGTGCCGCTGGCCGTTGACGTAGAGGCTGATGATCCGCATCGACTGACTGACCGAGATGACCGGGTAACCGGTCTGCCGGGCCACCCGTTCGGCGGTGCGGTGCCGGGTGCCCGACTCCTCGGTGGGAATGGACGGGTCGGGCATCAGGTGCACGGCCGCCCGGACGATGCGGGTGCCGTCGCTGGAGAGCACGACCGCACCGTCCATCTTGCAGAGTTCCCGGATCCGGGTGGCGGAGAACTCCACGTCCAGCGGGAAGCCGCCGGTGCAGAGCGTCTCGACGGTCTTGTCGTACCCGAGGACGATCAACGCGCCCGTCCGGCCCCGCAGGATGCGCTCCAGCCCGTCGCGGAGCGCGGTGCCGGGCGCCATGAGGGCGAGGTTCGCCCGGAGCGGGTCACCCCCGGCACCGATGGTGCTCGCGACGCCGGTCACGCTGACGCTGATCGGTCGTGCCGGCGAGCCCAGGGGGCCGCTACGGGCGTGGGGCGTCGCGCCGGCTGGCTTGCTGGCATCGCGGTCGATCGGCACGCGGACAGTCTACGGACTGGCATGCGTTGGGTGCTGCCGTGGTTACTGTGATGTGTCACAGTGTCCGATTCCCCTCCCCACCTGCCGGAAGACGGTCGGACCACCGGTCCGGTCGGTGGTCACTCGGCCGAGGCACGAGCGGCGCACTGCAACGCCGCCCGGACGTCGGCCACCTCGATCACCTGCATGTTCTCCGGGGCGCCGACCCCCGAGGCCCCCGGCCCGCAGCCGGTGGGCACCAGGGCCAGCCGGAACCCGAGCCGGGCCGCCTCGGCCAGCCGGCGCGGGACCGCGCCGACCCGGCGCACCTCGCCGGTCAGCCCGACCTCGCCGATCGCCACCAGGTGCGGGGCGATCGCCAGGTTGAGCCCGCCGGAGGCGACCGCGAGCGCCACCGCCAGGTCGGCGGCCGGCTCGACCACCCGGATGCCGCCGACGGTCGCCGCGAAGACCTCCCGGTCGTGCAGGGTGAGCCGTTCGGTGCGGCGCTGGAGCACGGCGAGCACCATCGCCAGCCGGGCACCGTCCAACCCGGAGACCGTACGCCTCGGCGAGCCGGCCACCGTCGCCCCGATCAGCGCCTGGACCTCGGTGACCAGCGCGCGCCGCCCCTCCATCGCCACGGTCACGCAGGTGCCGGGCACGGGTTCGGCGTAGCGGGTCAGGAACAGCCCGGACGGGTCGGCGAGGCTGCTGATGCCCCGCTCGTGCATCTCGAAGCAGCCGACCTCGTCGGCCGCGCCGAAACGGTTCTTCACGCCCCGGACCAGCCGCAGCGAGGAGTGCTTGTCGCCCTCGAAGTGGAGCACCACGTCGACCAGGTGCTCCAGCACCCGGGGGCCGGCGACCTGGCCGTCCTTGGTGACGTGACCGACCAGGACGGTCGCGATGCCCCGTTCCTTGGCCACCGAGACCAGCGCGGCGGTGACCGCCCGCACCTGGGTCACGCCGCCGGGCACGCCGTCGGTGCCCGGGGTGGAGATGGTCTGCACCGAGTCGAGCACCAGCAGTCCCGGCTTGACCGCGTCGAGGTGCCCCAGCACCGCGCCGAGGTCGCTCTCGGCGGCGAGGTAGAGCTGGTCGTGCAGGGCGTCCATCCGCTCGGCCCGCAGCCGGACCTGACTGACCGACTCCTCGCCGCTGACGACGAGCGACGGGCTGCCCGCCCCGGCGGCCCACTGCTGGGCCACGTCGAGCAGCAGGGTGGACTTGCCGACCCCGGGCTCGCCGGCGAGCAGCACCACCGCACCGGGCACCAGGCCGCCGCCGAGCACCCGGTCCAACTCGGCCACCCCGGTCGGGCGGGCCTTGGCGGGGGCGGCGCTGATGGTGGCGATCGGTCGGGCGGGCTCGGCCGGCATCCGGGAGCTGACCACGCGGCCGGCGACCGTCGGCCCGGTGAGCGTGCACTCGACCACCGAGCCCCACTCGCCGCACTCCGGGCAGCGGCCCACCCACTTCGGCGGCTGGTGGCCGCAGGCGTCGCACTCGTACGCCGGGCGGGGCTCACGGGCCGCCCGGGTGCGGGCGGAACCGGTCGCGCCGCGCGGGGTCGCTCGGGAGGTCGTCACACCAGGACGTTAGCCAACCCGTACGACGAGAACACCGCCGGCGTGGTCTGCGCCACGCCGACGGTGTTGTCGGTGTTCGTCTCGGGAGAGGCTCAGTGGCCGCCCTCTTCGCCGCCCTCGCCGCCGTGCCGCTCGATGATCGGCGACGGCGGGGCCTGCGGCGACAGCGGCACGCCGACCGGGGCCGGGGTGGTGACCCGCTTGCCGTTGCCGAAGTCGAAGATCAGGTTGACCTGCTGCCCGGCGCGCAGCTGCTCGTTGAGACCGACGAGCTGGAGGAACCGGCCGCCCTGCCGGTTGAGCTGGGCGTAGCCGAACGGCGGGATCTCGACGGTGGGCGGCGCGCCGGCCGGGGCCGTCTCGGTCGGCGACGGGCTGACCTGGCCGGTCGGCGTCGGGCTCGCCGGGTCCGCCGGCGTCGGGCTCGCCGGACCCGAGGGACTGGCCGGGGCGGACGGGCTGGGAGTGACCGGCTCGCTCGGGCCGGCCGGGCTCGCGGACGGGGACGCGCCGGCCCCGGCCAGCACGATCTCCCGCGCGCTGTCGGTGCTGACGGTGACCGTGACCGGGTCCGGCGTGTCGTTGTAGAGCACCACGCTCAGGGGCGCGTCGCCGCCGGCCGGGTAGCCCTCGCCGCCCGGGAAGTCGACCACCAGGCCGCGGACGAGGTAGGTGCCGTCCGGGGTGCCGGTGTTGACGCCCTGGACCGACGGCTCCTTGACCGCGGTCTCGGCGATCTGCCCGGTCCCACAGCCGGACACCAGCAGGCCCGTCGCCGCCGCACCGGCCAGCAGCACGGCCGCCCGTCGGGAGCCCCTGATCGAGCGCGTCACGTCGCGTCCTCCTCGTTGCGATCCCCACCGGGACGTACGCCCGGTGTGGTGGCCATACCCGCGCAGACCGCGCTCCAGCGTAGTTGGACCTGATCGAGCCGTGCACGGCGACCCGGCAATGCCGGCCGGCCGAACACGTTCAGAGCACCCGGCCGCTCGCCACCAACAGCGCCACGTCGATCAGGGCGACGAGGATCACGCCTCGGAACGCGCCGACCGGCCGGGCTCCGAGGCGCACCGCGCGACGGCCGCCGTACCAGCTCAGCGGCGGGACCACGGCGGCGGCCGCGACCGCCGACAGGCCCGCCCAGGACGGCGGCCCGGCCGGCCCCAGGACCAGGGCGACGGTGGCGGCGAGCAGCAGCCCGGCGGCGGCCACCCCGCTGCCGACGGCGCCGAGCCGGTGCGGCAGGCCGTGCACCCCGGTGCGGGCGTCGTCGGCCAGGTCGGGCAGGACGTTGGCGAAGTGCGCGCCCGCGCCGAGCAGCGCCCCGGCGGCCACCTGCCAGACCGGCGGGGCCGGCGCGCCCGGCAGCGCCAGCACCACGAACGCCGGCAGCGACCCGAACGAGACCGCGTACGGCAGCACGGAGATCGGAGTCGACTTCAACGGCCAGTTGTAGAGCAGGGCGGAGACCAGACCGACCGTCGCGCACAGCGCCGCCACCGGGTTGGTGGTCAGCGCCACCAGCGGGGCAGCCAGCGCGGCCAGCACCGCGCCCGTGCCGAGCGTCCGGCGGCTGACCGTACCGACGACGACGGGCTTGTCGGCCCGGCCGACCAGCTTGTCCCGGTCGGCGTCGAGCCGGTCGTTGGACCAGCCGACCGCGAGTTGGCTGGCGAGCACGGTGGCCACCACCGAGGCGATGCCGGCGGGTCGGTGCCCGACGCCCCAGGCGAGCAGCCCGGCCACCACCGTCACCACGGCGGCCGGTTCCGGATGACACGCTCTGACCAGCCCTAACACCGTTCGCCACATAAAAGAAGTCTGGTCGTTACCGGCCGGTCGTGCCACGCTCGTTCCATGCGAGACGGTTCGGCACCGCTGTCCACCCGCCCGCCCGCGCTGCCGCCCAACGACCCCCGGCAGTACGACGACCTGGCCGGCGAGTGGTGGCGGCCGGACGGGGCGTTCGCGATGCTGCACTGGCTCGCCGAGGCCCGCGCTGCGCTGGTACCGCCCGCCCGGCGGCCCGGCGCGATCCTGGTCGACCTGGGCTGCGGGGCCGGGCTGCTCGCCCCGCACCTGGCCGGCAAGGGCTACCGGCACGTGGGGGTGGACCTGACCCGCTCCGCGCTGGAGCAGGCCGCCGCGCACGGCGTCACGGCGGTCAACGCCGACGTCACGGCGGTGCCGCTGGCGGACGGCTGCGCGGACGTGGTGGCCGCCGGCGAGGTCCTGGAGCACGTGCCCGACTGGCGGCGGGCGGTGGCCGAGGCGTGCCGGCTGCTGCGCCCCGGCGGGCTGCTCGTGCTGGACACGCTGAACGACACGGCGTTGAGCCGCCTGGTCGCGGTCCGGATCGGCGAGCGGCTGCCGGCGGTGCCGCGCGGCATCCACGACCCCCGGCTCTTCGTCGACGACCGCGAACTGGTGCGCGAGTGCGCGCGGCACGGCGTGAAGCTGCGGGTACGCGGGATCCGTCCGCAGGTCGCCGGCACGGCCGCCTGGCTGCTCCGCCGGGCCGTGCCCGGGCTGGCCCCCCGCGCGCCCCTCGCCGGCCGGACGCCCCGGATCGTGCCCACCCGGTCCACCGCCGTGCTCTACCAGGGGCGGGGGGTCCGCCAGGGGTAGCCGGCGTGGCGCAGGGGTAGAGGGGAACCCGGGCGGGCCGGACCGGGACGACCGGGTTCCTCGTTGGGTCCTGAGGCAGTTGGTGCGCGACGAGAGGTGGGAACATGGCCGTGCCGGTGATCGCGGGTCTCGGTACGGCGCAGCCGTCGTCCGCCGGCCAGGACGAGCTCTGGACGGGGTTCTTCGCCGGCCACTACTCCGGCACCACCCGGGCGTTGGCCCGGCGGATCTTCGCCAACTCCGGCGTGAGCCGCCGGCAGGCGGCGGTCAACCCGCTGCTGGAGGACGTTTCGGAGTGGCCGACCGAGCGCCGGATGCGCCGCTACCAGATCGAGGCGCTGCCGCTCGGCAAGGAGGCGGTCGGTCGGGCGCTGACCGCCGCCGGCCTCGCCGCCGGTGACATCGGACTCTTCGTGGTCTGCTCCTGCACCGGGTACGCCACCCCGGGGCTGGACATCATGCTCGCCCGTGACCTCGGCATGGCCCCCGGGACGCAGCGCATGTTCGTCGGGCACATGGGCTGCTACGCGGCGCTGCCCGGGCTCGGCGCGGCGGGCGACTTCGTGGCCGCCCGGGGCCGACCGGCGCTGCTGCTCTGCGCCGAGCTGACCAGCCTGCACATCCAGCCGGCCACGTCCCGGGTGGACACCCAGCAGATCGTCTCCCACGCGCTCTTCTCGGATGCCGCGGTCGCCGCCGTGCTCGTGCCCGACGGTCCGGGGTACGCGCTGCGCGAGGTGACCGCCATGACCGACACCTCCACCGCCGACCACATGACCTGGGAGGTCACCGACACCGGGTTCCGGATGGGACTCTCCCCGAAGGTCCCGCAGGTGCTCTCGAAGCACGTCCGGGGGCTGGCCGACGGTCTGCTGGCCCGGCACGGGACCGACCGGTCCGGGGTGGACGGCTGGGCGGTGCACCCCGGCGGCCCACGCATCCTCGACGTGGTGCAGCGGGAGCTGGCGCTGCCGGAGCAGGCCCTGGCCGCCTCCCGGGAGACCCTGGCCGGGCACGGCAACTGCTCCTCGCCGACGGTGCTGCTGATCCTCGACCGGCTGCTCCGGCGGCCCGTACCGCCGCAGCGGGTCGTCATGCTCGCCTTCGGCCCCGGCCTGACCCTCTACGCCGCCCTGTTGGATCGCCGGGACTGAACGTCGACCGGTCGGCATTCCGGACGCCGACGGGTGCGGCGCGCGGTCCCGCCGACGGTTAGGCTCGATTGGTGGACTCCGACGCCGAGGGCCGGTTCCGTACCGCGTGGCTGGCCGGGCTGACCGTGGTCGCGCTGGTGGCAAGCGCCGGCTGGTGGACCGCCGCCGACCCCGAGGCCACGCCGGGTGCCGCGATGGCGCCCCGGGCCGACATCGTGCTGCGTGCCGGCACCGTCTCCGGTGCCGCCGTGGTCCGCTCGGAGCCGCCCCGTGGTGGCGACGGCGTCCCGGCCATGGTCGACCCCGCGACCGGTGCGGTCCTCTTCCGGCCGGAGCGTTATCCGTCGGGCACCCGGGTCTCAATCGACCCCTCCTCCGGGCGGGTCCTCGGGGTCGGCCCCGGCGATTCCGAGCGCGGCTCGTCCCGGCTCGGCACGGTGGTGTGGCGGGAACACCGGCTGCTGACCGACAACGTCCGCGAGGTGCGCCGGCAGTCCGCCACCAATCCGGGTGTCCCGTACCAACTTCTGGTGATCTGCGACGGGGGCGACGTCGGTGACCTGCAGGTCCGGATCGGCAGCGGGCGACGCTGGGACGGCTGGCGGTCCGCCGGGTGCGACGGGTCGCTGTACTCGATGGGCGTCGTCGCGTCCGGTGGCACGCTTTCCGTCCGGATCGCGCACCCGCAGGTCGGCGCGGTGGAACTCACCGCCATGCTGGTGGCCCTGGACTGACCTCCGCCGCGTCCGGGGCGGACCGGTGCCCGCCGCGTACCGTCGGGTTCGGTGACCTCCGCGTCGGGACGGGCGGGAGCAGTACGGTCCGCCCTCGGGTACCGCGTCCCGGGCGGTGCCTCAGCCGTTCAGACGGTTCAGGTCCGCCCGGTACTCCTCGACCGATCCGACCGCTGGGGCGACCCGGACGACGGTGCCGGTCCGGTCCACCAGGATCACGTCGACCGTGCCGGGGACGGGGTTGGCGTGCGTCAGGGCGCGCAGCCCGTCGGCCGGGTCGGCTAGGCGTCGGACGCCGGGTGCCGAACCGGTCTCGGCGGTGGGCACGGTACGTCCGCTGACCACGGTTACCACCCGTACCCCCGGCGGGACGGCGGTGGTCGCCTCGGTCACCCGTTCCGGGCACGGGCACGCGTCGACCAGCAGGATCACCGCTGGCAGGAGGCTGCGCAGTGGCACCGGCGCCTGGGCCTCGTCGACCAGGTCCAGGGCCGGCAGCGGACGTCCGGCCGGGTCGGGCAGTGGGTCCCGCGCCGGGGCCGGGGCGGACCGGGCCGTGGAGGGTGCGGCCCGGGGCCAGGTGACCGTGACCAGCCCGGCCAGGGTGGCGAGCACCGCCACCACCAGGATCAGCGCCGGCAGGCTCAGGGTGGGCCGGAACGACCGCCGTCGCGCGTCCCGGTGGGCCTCGTGCAGCTCACGACGGACCTGTGCGGCCTCCTGGGCGAGCGCGGAGGCGTCGTCCGGGACGACCACCCGTCCCCACTCGGGCGGCAGGTCGGGCAGGCCGTCGGTGGACCAGTGGCCGTTGGGTTCAGGCATGCCCATGAGACCTCCGGGAGCCATGGTGGTGGTGGGGAAGGCGGGGTGCCTCCAATGTCCTCCAACCGGGCCGCCCGGCGCTACACCCGGGCGCGTCCTTGTACCGGCCGGTACCATCGAACGAGTGCATCCCCCCGGACCCCGCCCCTCGCGGGACAGCCCCGTGGCGGATGGCCCGGACACCCGCACCGGGACGTGTTCCGATTGTTACGGAGCGTGTTCAAATCATTGGTTTGACTGCATGTCAAGCCGAAGAAATGCCTCTCACATGGCCCCTGAGCTGCGCTTACGGTCAGGACTGCAGTGAGACATCGGTGCCTGAGCGTGTTACCCTAGACACAGCGAAAGGGGTTTCGAACCTATGGTTTTCAGTGTCGGCGAGACCGTTGTTTACCCCCACCACGGGGCCGCACTCATCGAGGCAATCGAGACCCGGGTCATCAAGGGTGAGCCTAAGCAGTACCTCGTCCTGAGGGTTGCGCAGGGTGACCTCACGGTCCGGGTGCCCGCTGAGAACGCCGAGATCGTGGGCGTGCGCGAGGTGGTCGGCGAAGAGGGCCTGGGCAAGGTCTTCGACGTCCTCCGCGCTCCGCACACCGAGGAGCCGACCAACTGGTCGCGGCGTTACAAGGCGAATCTGGAGAAGCTGGCCTCCGGTAACCCGCTGAAGGTGGCCGAGGTCGTCCGCGACCTGTGGCGGCGTGAGCGTGAGCGGGGCCTCTCCGCTGGCGAGAAGCGGATGCTGGCCAAGGCCCGGGACATTCTCGTCGGCGAGGTCGCGCTGGCCGAGAAGAGCACCAAGGACGAGGCGGAGACGCTGCTCGACAAGGTCCTGACCGAGGCCTAGTTCCCACAGCATCGTCGTACCCACCCCGTAGCAAAGAAAAACGAGGACCGCGACGTGACCGCGCAGCTCAATCCGTGCGGTGACGTCGCGGTCCTCGTGCCTGCGGCCGGTGCCGGGATCCGGCTCGGCCCCGGCGCTCCCAAGGCGCTCCGGCCGCTGGCCGGTGAACCCCTGCTCGTGCACGCGGTACGCCGGATCGCCGCCGCGCCGTCGGTGCACACGATCGTGGTCGCCGCGCCGGTCGCCGACGTCCCCGCCGTCCGGGACCTGCTCGCCCCGGTCGCCCAGGTCACCGTCGTTCCCGGTGGGGCGCAGCGGCAGGACTCGGTCGCCGCCGCGCTGGCCGCCGTGCCGGCCGGACCCGGGATCGTCCTCGTGCACGACGCGGCCCGTGCTCTCGTCCCCGCCGAACTCGTCGAGTCGGTCGCTGCGGCGGTCCGCTCCGGGCACGACGCGGTCATCCCCGTCCTGCCGGTGGTGGACACCGTCAAGGAGGTCTCCGCCGACGAGGTGGTGCGGGGCACGGTCGACCGGTCCGTCCTGCGGGCCGTGCAGACGCCACAGGGCTTCCGCCGGGCGGTGCTGGCCGCCGCGCACGCCGCCGCCGTCGACCCGCTGACCGACGACGCCGGACTGGTCGAGAAGCAGGGCGTCCCGGTGGTCTGCGTGCCCGGTTCCGAGTACGCCATGAAGATCACTCGGCCGTTCGACCTGGCGCTGGCCGAGCATCTGCTGACCGTACGCGCCTGACGCGTACCCTGACTCCATGATCGTTCCCCGGGTGGCCGTCGGCACCGACATCCACGCCTTCGCGCCCGGTCGCCCCTGCTGGCTGGCCGGGCTGCACTGGCCCGGCGAGGTGGGGCTGGCCGGTCACTCCGACGCCGACGTGGTCGCCCACGCGGCCTGCAACGCGCTTCTCTCCGCCGCCGGCCTCGGCGACCTGGGCGCCAACTACGGCGTCGCCGAACCGGAGTGGGCGGGCGCCTCCGGGATCACGCTGCTCACCGAGAGCGCCCGCCGGGTGCGCGCTGCCGGTTTCGAGATCGGCAACGTCTCGGTGCAGGTGGTCGGCAACCGCCCGAAGATCGGCCCCCGCCGGGACGAGGCGCAGCGGGTGCTCACCGAGGCGGTCGGCGCACCGGTGTCACTGACCGCCGCGACCACCGACGGGCTCGGCTTCACCGGTCGGGGCGAGGGGCTGACCGGCATCGCGGTGGCCCTGGTGTACCCACTCGACCCACCCGTTCCACCGGCCCCGTCCGTTCCGGCCCCACCGGCCTACGCCCCATCGGCCTCATCCCCTCCACCGGCCTACACCCCACCGGCCCCATCCGCCTCGGCTGGCCACGGCGGAGAGAGCGATCCGGCATGACCGAGGAAACCGAGTCCCCGGACAGCTACCTCCAGCGGGCCCAACTCCTCGCCGAGCTGGGCCGCTACGACGAGGCGGCGGGCGAACTCGCCCACCTGCTCGCCCGGGACCCGACGCACGCCCCGGCGTTGACCATGCTGGCCCGGGTGCACCTGGCGGCCGACCGGGGCGCCGAGGCGCTCACCGCCGCCGAGTCGGCCGCGGCAGCCGCGCCCGGCGTGGTCGAACCTCTGGTCGCGCGGGGACTGGCCCTGTCCGACCTCCAGCGGTACGCCGAGGCCGCCCGTACCGCCGACGAGATCCTGGCGCTCGGGCCGGACGACGCCTACGCCCAGCGCAGCGCGGCGGCGATCCTGGCCGGCGCGCGCAACGGGCAGCCGGCGCTCAACGCGGCCTGGCGTGGGGTGGAACTGGCCCCGGAGGAGCCGCAGGCGCATCTGGTGCTCGGCCTGGTCGCGGCCCGGATGGAGCTGTTCGACCTGGCCGAGCGGGCGTACTCCGAGGCGCTTCGCCTCGACCCGGAGCTGGGTGAGGCGCAGCACGACATCGGTGTCATCCGACTGGAGCAGCGGCGCTACGCCGAGGCGCTGGAGCACCTGGCCGACGCGGCGGCGATCAGCCCCGGCCGGGTCGACTCGGGGCGGACCATCTCCGACGGGTTGCGCCGGCTGGTGCTCTACGGCGCCGGTTGGTCGCTGGTGGCCACCGTCCTGGTCGCCTGCCTGGCCGCCGGCAGCGGCGGGGGATCCCGGGTCTTCGCGGCGGTCGCCGCGTTCGGCGGGGCGCTGGTGGTGTGGCGGTACGCCGCGAAGGTCCCCAGCCTCACCAGCAGCATCCTCCCCGGCCTGCTGCGCACCGACCGGACGCTGGCCCTAGCCGTGTACGCGGTGGCCGCCGCCCCGGCCCTGATCCTGCTCTATGCCCTGGTCGGCACTCCCTGGCCGCTGGTGCTGGCGATCGTGGCGACGGCGGTCGCCGAGCTCGCCGCGTTCACCCGCCCGGTGAGCTGAGGCGGTTACCGGCGAGGCCAGGAAACCCCGGTCAGGGGCGGCGAGCCCAGGTCCAGGCGTAACCCGGGTCCTCGCACTCGGCCGCCGCGTCGCAGAGGTCCAGCGGGCGGAAGGTGTCGACCATGACGGCGAGTTCGTCGAAGTAGTCGGCGCCGATCGAGCGTTCCGCCGCACCCGGCTGGGGGCCGTGCGTGAAGCCGGACGGGTGCAGCGAGATCGACCCCTGCTCGATGCCGGAACCGCGCCGGGCCTCGTAGTTGCCGCCGGTGTAGAAGAGCATCTCGTCGGAGTCGACGTTGTGGTGGTTGTACGGCACCGGGATCGCGTCGGGGTGGTAGTCCACCTTGCGCGGCACGAACGAGCAGATCACGAAGTTCGGCCCCTGGAAGGTCTGGTGCACCGGGGGCGGCTGGTGGATCCGGCCGGTGATCGGCTCGAAGTCGTGGATGGAGAACGCCCACGGGTAGAGGTGCCCGTCCCAGCCGACCACGTCGAACGGGTGGTGGGCATAGACATGACGCGTCCAGGCCGTGCCGCTACCGTTCGGGCCTGCGGCCCGGGAACGGTGCCGGACCAGCACCTCCACCTCCTCGCCGTCGACCAGGAGCGGCGCGTCCGGCCCCCGGACGTCGCGTTCGCAGTACGGCGAATGCTCCAGGAACTGCCCCCGGACCGAGAGGTAGCGCTTGGGCGGGCCGACGTGTCCGGCCGCCTCGATCGCCAACAGTCGGGCCGGCTCGTCGCCGGTGGGCACCAGGCGGTGGATGGTGGAGGTGGGGATGACGACGTAGTCGCCGGCGACCGCGTCGAGCACGCCGAACGGCGACTCCACGCGCAGCGAGCCGGACTCGACGTAGAGGCAGTGGTCGCCGGTGGCGTCCCGGAACAGCGGCGACGGCCGGTCGGCGACCACGTACGCGATCCGCACGTCGTCGTTGGCGAGCAGGTAGCGCCGGCCCAGCACGGGGTCGGCGGGGCCGCTGTCGAGCTTGTGGGTGCGCAGGTGGCGGGGCTTGAGCGGCAGGTTCGGCACCCGGGTCACGGCCGGTGGGGTGAACTCCTCGGCGGCGACGATCGCGGTGGGCGCGTACCGGTGGTAGAGCAGGGACGAGTCGGAGGAGAAGCCCTCCTGGCCCATCAGTTCCTCGGCGTACAGGCTGCCGTCGGGCTGACGGAACTGGGTGTGGCGCTTGCGCGGCACCTCTCCGACGCTGCGGTAGTACGGCATCTCGCCTCCTGATCAGTCCCAGGCACCGGCCGAGTGTGTCCGATAGTCGGACGCTGTTGTCCGTTACTCGTAGCGTCCCGTAGATTCTTGTCTCGTGTCAACGCAGGTGCCCCGGTTCCTCGCCGGACTCGTCGACGACGCCGCAGTCTTCCCGCCCGGCAGCGCGTCCCTGCCCGACGCCCTCGCCGCCCACCGACGGCACCGCGCCTCGTGGTACGCCGACCTGGTCGGCCCGTTGCTCGTGCCGGCCTCGGCCCTGCCCGACCTGGCCCGCCTCCTCGACGCGTCGGAGCAGGCGGCAGCCACCGGCGCAGGCGACCCCGCTGCCCGGTCAGTGGGCACCGGCGGGAACGGCTCCCGACCGGCGGGCGTCGAGGAAACCGGCTCCCGGTCGGCGCCCACCGTGCGGCTGGACGTCGGCGTGATCGGGAACATTCCGCTCGACCGGCTCGGTGCGGCCCGTGCGGCGGCCGACCCCCGGCTGCGGGTCCGGCAGGTGGAGGCGGCGGTCGCCCGGCGCGGCGAGGACCCACTGCCCGGTCTCGCCGAACTGACCGCACTCGCCGCCGGTCACCCCGACCTCGACGTGTACGCCGAGATCCCGCTGGCCTGGGGCCTGATGAACGCTCTCGACCAACTCGCCGAGCAGCGGTCCGCCGGAGCCCGGATCGCGGCCAAGTTCCGCACCGGCGGACTGGCCGCCGAACTCTTCCCCACGCCCGGCGAGCTGGCCACGGTGGTCTGCGCCTGCCGCGACCGGAAGCTGCCCTTCAAACTCACCGCCGGGCTGCACCACGCGACCCGCCATCTCGACCCGGAGACCGGGTTCACCCACCACGGCTTCGTCAACGTGCTGGCCGCCGTGGGCGCGGCGGCCGAGGGCGCCGGGGTGAAGGAGGTCGCCGAGGTGCTGACCAGGACCGATCCGCGTCCGCTGCTCCAGCAGGTGGAGCCCGGACGCGACGAGGCGCGCCCGCTGTGGGTGGGCTTCGGCTCGTGCAGCGTGCAGGAACCCCTGACCGACCTGATCCGGCTGGGGCTGGTGGACGGAGGCTGGAGCTAGATGAGTTGGGTGACGGGTGCCGAGGGGTCGCCGTACGGCGTGACGAACCTGCCGTACGGGGTGTTCCGGCACGGCGGGCGGGAGCCCCGGATCGGCGTACGCGTCGCCGACCTCGTGCTCGACCTGGCCGGCGCGGAGGAGGCCGGGCTGGTGCTGGCCGCCGGGGCGTTCGGCCGGCCCACGCTGAACGACTTCATGGCGCTCGGTCGGCCACAGTGGACGGCCGTCCGGCAGCGCCTGGTCGAGCTGCTCACCGACCCGCAGCACCAGCCGGCGGTGGAGCCACTGCTGGTGCCGCTGGCCGAGGTGGAGCTGGCCCTGCCGTTCGAGGTCGCCGACTACGTCGACTTCTACTCGTCGGAGCATCACGCGTCGAACGTCGGGCAGATCTTCCGGCCCGGCCAGCCGCCACTGCTGCCGAACTGGAAGCACCTGCCGGTCGGGTACCACGGTCGGGCCGGCACGGTGGTGGTCTCCGGTACGCCGGTGGTCCGCCCCTGCGGGCAGCGCGCCAGCGCCGACGGCCCGGTCTTCGGCCCCTCGGTACGCCTCGACATCGAGGCCGAGGTGGGCTTCGTGGTGGGCGTCGGGTCGCCGTTGGGTCACCGGGTCCCCGTCGACGACCTCGCGGACCACGTCTTCGGCGTGGTGCTGGTCAACGACTGGTCGGCGCGGGACATCCAGGCGTGGGAGTACCAGCCCCTCGGCCCGTTCCTCGGCAAGTCCTTCGCCACCTCGGTCTCGGCCTGGGTCACCCCGCTGGACGCGCTCGCCGACGCCTTCGTGCCGGCCCCGGAGCAGGACCCGGCCGTGCTCGACTACCTGCGCGACGTTCCGCACCGGGGGCTGGACCTGCGGCTGGCCGTGGAGTGGAACGGCGAGCGGGTCAGCGAGCCGCCCTTCGCCGGCATGTACTGGACACCGGCCCAGCAGCTCGCCCACCTGACCGTCAACGGTGCTTCGCTGCGGACCGGCGACCTGTACGCCTCGGGCACGGTCTCCGGGCCGGAACGCGGCCAGGCCGGCTCGTTCCTGGAGCTGACCTGGGGTGGCACCGAGCCGGTCCGGGTCGGCGACGGCACCCGCACCTTCCTGGAGGACGGGGACACCGTCACCGTGACGGCCACCGCGCCCGGCCCCGACGGCACCGTCATCGCCCTCGGCGAGGTGACGGGCACCATCCTCCCCGCCACCTGACCGCCGGCCGGCCCCGGTCGCACAATCGGTCCGACCGGCCTCTCCGCCTCCTCCGTTGATCGTCCGGATCCCGCCGCCCGCCGGGCGGCGGCAGTCGTGGGACGTCCCACCGGACAGGGAGGTAAGCGAGATGAACGATCTCGTCGGCGCCGTCTGGCGCAAGAGCAGCCGCTCCAACGACCAGGGGCTCTGCGTGGAGGTGGCGGACAACCTGGTCGGCACCCTCGGCGTGGTCGGCGTGCGTGACTCCAAGGACCTGACCGGTCCCACGCTCGCGGTCAGCCCGCTGGGGTGGTCGGCGTTCGTCGCCGGGCTGCGGGAGGGGCAGTTGCGGCCCTGAGCCGGGTGGACCCGGCGGTCGAGAGGTCCGGCGTCGCCCACCACCCGGGGCGGGACGTGAACCTCCGACCGCCGCCCATCGGCTCCGACACCCGGTGCCGGGCCGGTCGAGCGCCACCTGCGCCGGTGCGGGGCACCTCCGCTGGGTAGGGTGCCGGGCGGAGGTGGGTCATGGGGATCCCGAAGGACCGGCGACGGATCGTCGTCACGGTCGCGGCGCTGCTGGTCGCCGGGCTGGCCGCCGCCACCGTGTACCGGGTGCTCGCCCCGGCCGAGGTCGTCACTGTCGCCCGTGGGGAACGGCCGCCGACCGTCGACCCGAAGGTCGGTCCGGTCGGCCGTTTCTCCACCGCCCCGCTGGTCGTCGACGGTCGACTGCGGGTGTACGCGACGACCCGGCAGGTCTGGGCCGACGAGCCGGTCGACGACCGCCAGCGGAACACCCCGTACTGGTCCTACCGGCGGTGGCCGGCCCAGCTCAGCGGGGTGGTGGCCGCCGGGACGACCGTGGTGAGCCGCTGGTCGGACGGGCGGCTGGTGGCCCTCGACGCCGACACCGGTCGGGTCGCCTGGCAGGCAGACGCCCCCACTCCGCAGGAGGGCTACACCGGGCGGCGTACCGGTGCGAAGACCGTCTGGCAGCCCCCCGGCCTGTACACCGCCACCGGTTCGGGCAGCGGGACGGTGGTCGTCGTCGGCGACCGGCAGATGCAGGGAACCGACCTGACCAGCGGGCGGCGGCTCTGGCGGGTCGACGTCGACCCGGGGTGCCGTGCCGATGTCGGGACCACCGCCGCGGGTTTCCTCGCCACGCTGGACCGGTGCGCCGGCAGCCCGGTCGTCGAGTTCCGCGATGCCACCACCGGCACGGTGGTCGAGCGCTGGAGTCCGCCGGGGGCGGGTACGGAGGTGGTCGTGACCCCGACCGGATGCACCACCGCCCGATCGAACTGCGGCGGCCTGCACATCGCCGAGACGGGGAGCGCCGACCCGGGCGCCGGGGGCGCGGCCGACGAGGACGGTGGCCGGGGCTGGCTGGTCGACGCCAGGTCACCCGTGGCCGCCCTGGGTCTCGATCGCGCCGGCACGGTGCTCGTCGGGGAGGTCGGCGTCTCGGTCGTCGACGGGACGGTGGTCGCCCGGTCGGCGCTCACCGGCGACGAGGTGTGGCGCCGGGGCGACCTCGGCCCGGGGACCACGGTGGTCGCCGCGCAGCCGGGCCGCGTACACCTGCTGACCGGGGAGAAGGACCTGGTCACCCTTGATCCGACCGACGGTGTCGAACGGACCCGTTTCCGGTTCACGGTCGGACGCGACGGGACGGGCTGGACGCCGGGGCTCGGCTATGCGGCCGGCGGGTACGTCGGGCTGGAACGTCTGCGCACCCCGGTCGACGCGGCCGGGGACGACCAGCGTTACTACGCGATGGCCGAGCCGGTGGTCCTCGCGGTGGTCGACCGGGGAGTCGGTAAGTAAAACGGGCAAATGTCACCCTATGGCAGGTAACGTGCGCGTATTACCGTTCCTGTTGGGGCTGCTGCTCGGAGTCGGCGGGGTTCCGTTCTCCGGCGAGCCGGCGTGGGGTGGGGTGGCCCCGGCCACCGCGCCGGTCCCGCAGGTCGTGGGCCTCGACATCACGGTGCCGGAGTCGGTCCACATCGGTGCCACCACCGCCGGCGGTACGATCAGCGGCTCGCTCGGCACGGTCGTCGTCGAGGACCACCGGGGTTCGTTGAACCCGAACACCTGGACGGCCACCGTCTCCGCGACGGTCTTCGTCGCCGGGGCGGGCGGCAGCGGCCGGGCCATCGCCGCCTCGCAGGTGGCGTACTGGTCCGGTCCGTTGGTCCGGAGCACCGGCGGGGGCACGCTGGTGCCCGGCCAGCCGACCGCCGCGCAGGCGGTGACCCTCGGTGCGACCCGGGTTGCCTTCCAGAAGACCGCCGGCAACGGCAACAACACGGCCACCTGGAACCCGACGATCCGGATCAACGTGCCGGCGACCGCAGTGGCTGGCACCTACTCGGCGACGGTGACCCATTCGGTGGCGTGATCCGGCCCGCGTGGTCGCCCTGGTGCTGACGCTCGTCGCCGCCGCCGGGACGCCGGCGACGGCGGACCGGTCCACCCCTACCCGGAGCCCCAGCCCTCAGCCCTCCCCACGAACGGTGACGGGGGCCGGCATCCGTCTGTTGGACGCCCCGGTCAACCGTCGTGAGGACAGCCGGGCCCACCGGTACATCGTCGACCACGTGAAACCCGGGACGACGATCAAGCGTCGCATCGTGGTGGAGAACAAGGCCGAGGTCCGCCGGCCGGTCGCGGTCTACCCGGCCGCCGCCGAGGTGGGTCCGGACGGGTTCGTGTTCGCCCCGGGCCGGACGCCGAACGAGCTGACCAGTTGGATCTCCGTCGAACGCACCGAGGTCCCCCTGGACCCCGACGAGGAGGAGACCCTCTGGGTCACCATCGACGTGCCCCGTAAGGCATCCGCCGGAGAGCGGTACGGCGTCGTCTGGGCCGAGGTTTCCGGCACCGGCAAGCAGACGGTGCGCAACGTCGGCCGGGCCGGCATCCGGATCTACCTCTCGGTGGGGCCTGGTGGGGAGCCTCCCTCGGCCTTCGAGGTGGGGCCCTCGTCGGAGGGCGGGACGCCGACGGTCGGCCCACGGTGACCGCCGAGGTGCGCAACACCGGGCAACGGGCCCTCGACCTGGCTGGAGAACTGTCCCTCGCCGACGGACCCGGCGGTCTGTCGGCCGGCCCGGTCCGGACGGAGACCGTCACCCTCGGGCTGGGCGGGACCACCACCGTGCGGATACCGCTGGACCACCGCCTCCCGGACGGTCCCTGGTCGGCGACGCTGGCGCTGGCCAGCGGCTGGACCAAGCGCACGGCCTCCGGCACGGTCACCTTCTCCGGGCGGCCCGTCTCCGCGCACGCCAGCCAGGACCGGGACCAGACGGCCTCGGTGCTCGCCGGTGGGCTGGTCGTCTCCGCCTTGGTGCTGGCCAGCTTCCTCGGGCTCGTGCACCGCCGCAACCGGACGACACCGCCGTTGCACGCAGGCTGAGTCGGCGGACGGTGCGGCACGCCGGCTGAGACGACGGGCGGCGCGTCCGCCGCCCGCCGTCCGCCATGCTCAGGCCAGCTCGGCCCGGGCCACCGCCAGGAAGGCGTCGTTCTCCGCCGGGGTGCCGATGGTCATCCGGACGCCGTCACCGGGGAAGGGGCGGACGATCACGCCGCGCGCCTCGCAGGCCTTGGCGAACGTGATCGCCCCCTCGCCCAGCGGCAGCCAGACGAAGTTGCCCTGGCTGGTCGGGAGGTCCGGTACGAACGCGCGCAGCACCTCGGTGACCCGGTCCCGCTCGGCGACGACCAGCGCGCACCGACGCTCGACCTCGTCGGCCTGAGCCAGCGCGGCGAGCGCGGCGGCCTGGGCGGGCGCGTTGATCGAGAACGGGGTGACCACCTTCCGCACGGCGGCGGCCACCGCCGGCTGGGCGACCATGAAACCCACCCGCATCCCGGCCAGCCCCCACGCCTTCGACAGGGTGCGCAGCACCGCCACGTTGGGCCGGTCGACGTAGCCGAGACCGTCCGGCACCTCCGGGTCGGTGACGAACTCCCGGTACGCCTCGTCGACCACCACCAGCACGTCGTCCGGCACGGCGTCGAGGAAGCGCTCCAACTCGCGTCGGCGCAGGAAGGTGCCGGTGGGGTTGTTCGGGTTGCAGACCACCACCATCCGGGTCCGGTCGGTCACCGCCGCCGCCATCGCGGCCAGGTCGTGCCCGTGGTCCGGCAGGTTGGGCACCGGCACGCTGGTCGCCCCGCTGGTCGCCACGACGATCGGGTACGCCTCGAAGGAGCGCCACGAGTAGACCACCTCGTCACCGGGGAGGCAGGTGGCCCGCACCAGGTGCTCGGCGAGCGCCACCGAACCGCAACCGGTGACGACCTGCTCCGGTGCCACGCCGTACCGCTCGGCGAGGGCGGAGTGCAGCGCCACCACGCCCATGTCGGGGTAGCGGTGCGACCCGGCGGCGGCCTCGGCGATCGCCTCCACCACACCGGGCAGCGGGCCGTAGGGCACCTCGTTGCTCGCCAGCTTGATGGCCTCCGGGATGCCCAGCTCCCGGGCCAGGTCGGCCGGGCTGCGGCCGGGGACGTAGTTGGGCAGCGCGTCGAGGTCGGCGCGGGTGAGCCGGATCGGGGGCTCGCGGCGGCCGGTGTCGGTCATTCGGCATCTCCCTCTGGGCGGTCGTGCGCGTCGGCACGGGTGGGGGTGGGACGAGGCACCTGGACGACCACGGTCTGCGCACGCTTGTCGTGCAGCGCCTGGCGCAGCGGATGGTCGAAGAGAGGGGACAGGGCGTCGAGGAGCTGGAGCAGCAGACCGAGGCCGCAGCAGTACCAGAGCAGGGTGGGCAGGCCGAGGGTGTTCCAGCGCCGGAAGGACCGGCCGAAGCCGAGCGGCTGGTCACCGGCGACCGGCACCGCGCGGATGCCCATCACCCGCTTGCCGAAGGTCTGCCCCCCGCTGGCCATCGACGGAACCTCGTAGGCGAACCAGAGGGCGGTCGCGAGCAGCAGGATCGCCACCTGGAGACCACCGGCCTGGTCGCCCGGCTGGGGCAGCGGTTCGGTGGACGTGGAGCCGCTCGACACCCGGGCCCAGAACTCCCGCCAGACCGGCGACATCTCCTGCATGAACCGCCAGACGAACCAGCCGTTCACCACCGCGTTCAGCAGGAACACGATGCCGAAGTCGATCAGGCGGGCGAGGAAACGGGGACCGTACCCGGCCAGGGCCAGGCCGTGCGGGCGTGGCTCGGGCGGCCGTACCGGGTACCCGGGGTGCGGCCAGCCGGGCGGCGGGACGTGACCGGGCGGGAAGACGTACGGCGGCGGGGGGTGGTGGCCGGGTGGGGGAGCGTACCCGGGCGGCGGCCACGGCCCCGTCGGCTGCGCCCCGGGGGCCGGTGACGGGTGCGTCGGTTGCCCGGTGGGGCCGGGCCACGGGGGGCCGGTGACCGGACCGGCCGGGGGCGGCGCGGAGGTCGGCGCGGCTGGGCCCGGACCGGCCGCCGGGGTGGCCGGTGCCGGTTCGGTCGGGGTCGGGGCGGGTGCCGGTTCGGCCGGCGGTGGTCCCTCGGGTGGGGTGGCGTCGGCGGATATCGGCGCGCCGATCCACCCCTCGCCATCCCAGTAGCGCTGGGTCTCGGGGTCGGCAGGGTCGACGTACCAGCCGGGTTGCACACTCACGCAGCTACCTTAACGACGCCTTCGCCAGCGGCCAGCCACCTGTGGCACGGGGTTCGGCCGGTCACCGTCCACCCGGTGGACGGCGACCGGCCCGGTCGACGACTCAGAGGTTGCCGCGCCGTTCCTGCTCACGCTCGATCGCCTCGAAGAGGGCCTTGAAGTTGCCCTTGCCGAAGCCGAGCGAGCCGTGCCGCTCGATCAGCTCGAAGAAGACCGTCGGCCGGTCCTGCACCGGCTTGGTGAAGATCTGGAGCAGGTAGCCGTCCTCGTCCCGGTCGACGAGGATCTTGCGGGCCTTCAGCTCCTCGATCGGCACCCGTACGTTGCCGATGCGGGCGCGCAGCTCCGGGTCGTCGTAGTACGAGTCCGGGGTGTCCAGGAACTCGACACCGGCGGCCCGCATTGCGTCGACGCTGGCCAGGATGTCGTTGGTGGCCACCGCGATGTGCTGGGCGCCCGGCCCCTGGTAGAACTCCAGGTACTCGTCGATCTGCGACTTCTTCCGGGCGACGGCCGGCTCGTTGAGCGGGAACTTGACCTTCCGGGTGCCGTTGGCGACCACCTTGCTCATCAGCGCCGAGTAGTCGGTGGCGATGTCGTCGCCGATGAACTCCGCCATGTTGGTGAAGCCCATCACGCGCCGGTAGAACTCGACCCACTCGTCCATCCGGCCCAGCTCGACGTTGCCGACCACGTGGTCGACCGCCTGGAAGAAGCGCTTCGGCTGTACCCCGGCGTCGATCATGGGCTGCCGGTCGACGATCGGCCCCCGGGCGACGAAGCCGGGCAGGAACGGGCCGGTGTAGCGGGACCGGTCGACCAGGGTGTGCCGGGTGTCGCCGTAGGTGGCGATCGCGGCGACCCGGACGGTGCCGTGCTCGTCGGTGACCTCGTGCGGCTCCAGCAGGCCGGTCGCGCCCTGGGCGGTGGCGTGCGCGTACGCCGCGTCGACGTCCGGGACCTCCAGGGCGATGTCGGCGACGCCGTCGCTGTGCCTGGCGACCAGGGCGGCGTCCGGCGCGTCGGGGCGGACCGCGCCCCGCAGGACGAACCGGGCCGAACCACTGGTGAGCACGTACTCGGCGTAGTCCCGGTGGCCCTGTTCCGGCCCCCGGTACGCCACGCAGGTCATCCCGAACGCGGTGGAGTAGTAGTGGGCGGCCTGCTTGGCGTTGCCGACCAGGAAGCCGATGTGGTCGAGTCCGCGCACCGGGAACGGGTCGTGGCTGATGTCGTGGTCGACGGCGCCGACGAGCGCGTCGACGTCGACCTCTTCGGTCGACATGGGTCGGTCGATCGCCTGGGTCATCGTGGACTCCCTCCGTACGGTGCCGCCCGTGGCCCCGGCGGCGGTGTGACGTCGCACCGCGCGGTGCTCCTGAGGCGAGGATCGCGGCCGGCACACCGGTGGGCAACAGTCAGCCGATCGGCTGGTCAGGTTGCGCATTCGGTATGGTGTTCACCCATGACCAGTGGTCAGATTGTCCAGCTCGACCAGCTCGACGCGCGCCTGGTCGAGCTGCTCGCCGCCGAGCCGCGGATCGGGGTGCTGGAGTGCTCCCGCCGCCTGGGCGTGGCCCGGGGAACCATCCAGGCCCGCCTCGACAAGCTGGTCGACCGGGGGGTGGTGACCGGCTTCGGGCCGGACGTCCGCCCGGCGGCCATCGGGTTCGGGGTGACCTCCTTCGTCACCCTGGAGATCAGCCAGCGGCAGGGGCACGACCCGGTCACCGCCCACCTCGCCGAGATCCCCGAGGTGCTGGAGGCGCACACCATCACCGGTTCCAGCGACGTGCTCTGCCGGATCGTGGCCCGGTCGAACGCCGACCTCCAGCGGGTCATCGACCAGATCGTCTCGTACGAGGGCATCCGCCGGGCCTCGACCATCATCGCGCTGGCCGAGCAGATCCCGTACCGCGTACTGCCACTGGTGCGCTCGGCGGCCACCGGCCGGCCCTGACCCACCGCCTACCCGGGCCGGGCGTCCCGGGCCAGGGCGTCGCCGAGCGTGGTGCGGGCGTACCGGACCGCCCGCCCGGTGCGGGTGCGGGTCACCAGCCCGGCGTCCCGCAGCACCGCCAGGTGCCCGCCGACCCCGCCCAGGGTCAGGTCGAGCTGCCGGACGAGCTGACTGGTGGTGGCGGGTGCGGCCAGGGCCCGCAGCACCGCCGCCCGGGTACGGCCGAGCAGCCGGTCCAGGGCGTCCGGCGGCCGGTCCGGGTCGGGCGGGCCGAGCAGGTCCACCACGCCGGAAGCGCGGTAGACCAGCGCGAACGGCCATGGCGGCTCGACATAGTTGATCATCATGCCGAAGACGGTCGGCACGAAGAGCAGCCCCTTGCCGCCGAGCGAGTAGACGTCCGGCTGCCGGTCGGCCACCACGATGGCGCCGAACGGGCCACCCGGATCCCAGCTCAGCCGGGGGTCGAGACCGGCTACGGCGGCACCCCAACCGTAGGTGACCAGCCGGCCGGCGCGCTGGACGACGTCCCGCTCCAGGATGGTCCGCAGTCGGGGCCACTCCGGCTCGACCAGGGTCGCCCAGACCGCCTCGACCGCGTCCGCGAGCCGGTCCACCACGTCCGGCGAGCGAAAGATCCGCAGCGCGTACGCCGGCGGGGTGCGGTGCCCGGCGAGATTACGGGCCAGTTCGTAGCGGGCCCGCTCGCGCGGGGTGGCCCGGACCGTGGCGATCTCGTCGGCGAAGCTCCGTCCGGTGCCGGCCGGCGGCGGCTGGATGAAGTCGGCGTTGTAGCCGCCCCGCCGCAACAGGGCCAGCAGCGCCCCCACCGCCGGCACCTCCCGGCGCAGCCGCTGGTACGCCGGGCGGACGCGGGCCGTCCACGGCGCGAGCCCCGGCACGCTGTGCTGACCGGCGCACAACCGGAGCGCCGACATCGCCTCGCCCAACGGCGAGATGGCGTACCGGCTGGCCGCGATGTCGGAGGGGGTCACCTGGATCCGCACGTACCGGTCCACCTTTCGTCCTCAGGCGAAAGGATAGAGCGCCCGACGCGGTCCGGACAGGATGGCGTCTCGTGACCTCAGCCCGCACCACCACCGCACCACCTGCCGCGCCGGATCGGCCGGCCACCTTCCGGGACGTCTTCGCCGTCGCCGAGTTCCGGGTGATCTTCGCCAGCTACGGCGTGTTCCTGATCGGCGAGACGGTCAAGATGCTCGCCCTCTCCGTGCTGGTGTACGAGCGCACCGGATCCGGCCTGATCGCCGCCCTCGCGTACGTCACCGGGTTCCTGCCGCACGCGTTCGGCGGGGTGTTCCTGCTCGCCCTCGCCGACCGGTGGCCGCCCCGCGCGGTCATCGTCGGCTACGAACTGGTCCGGCTGGCCCTCGTGGCGGTGCTCGCGGTCGGGGTGCTCCCCCCGGCCGGCATGCTCGGGCTGGTCTTCGTCGTCGGCCTGTTCGGCCCGGTCAGCAGCGCCGCCCGGACCGCGCTGCTGCCGGAGATCCTGCACGGCGACGCGTACGTGCTGGGCCGCTCCCTGCTCACCGTGGCGTCCGGCGGCACCCAGGTCGTCGGATTCGCCGTCGGCGGTCTCCTGCTCGGCGTGGTCGGGCCGTACGGGGCCCTCTGGCTGACCGCCGCCACCTGCGCCCTCTCGGCCCTGCTCGTCCGGGTCGGGCTGCGGGCCCGCCCCGGCCGGACCCGGCGTGAACCCACCGGTCCGGCCCGGACCGACGGGGCCGCTTCCGCCGGTCCGGCTGGCCTCGACGGGACCGCTCCCGCCGGCCCGGTCCGCCTCGGCGCGGTGCGGGAGACCTGGCGGGGCAACCGGGAACTCCTCGCCGACCGGCGGATCCGGGGCCTGCTGCTGGCCCAGTGGCTGCCCGGCTCGATGCTGGTCGGGGCCGAGGCGGTCGCCGTGCCGTACGCCGCCGAACTCGGGCCTGGGGCGAGCGCGGGCGTGCTGCTGATGGCCGGGGCGTTCGGGATGCTCGTCGGGGACCTGGTGGTGGGGCGGTTCGTGCCGCCGGCCGCCCGGGAGCGGCTCAGCCCGTGGCTCGCGCTGCTGCTCGGCGTACCGGTGCTGGGGTTCCTGTTCCGGCCCGGCCTGGTCGTCGCCGCGCTGCTCTTCGCGGTGGCCGCCGCCGGTTTCGCCTACCAGCTCGGACTGGCCCGCCGGTTCCTCGACGCGGTGCCCGAGTCCCGGCGCGGCCAGGCGTTCGGGCTGACCAGCACCGGGTTGATGACCGCCCAGGGACTCGCCGCGGCCGGTGGCGGCGCGGTGACCGAGGTGACCGGCCCGGCGGTGGCGATGGCCCTCGCCGGGGTCGCCTCGCTCGCCGCCACCGGGGCGCTGTGGCGGGTCCTCACCCCGGAGCCGTCGCCCGACCGTCCGGATTAGTTCACCGACACGGCCGTACGGAGGGCACCGGGGCCGCGTCGACCTGGCTACGGTGTCCGTTGTGGCTCAGCAGGGCGGCCGGTGCGTCATTTGCTACGTGATCCTCGCGTTGATCGCGGTCGTCGTGCTGACCCTGACCGGGGTGTGGAATCCCTGGCCGGGGGTGTGGGATGCGGTCAACCGCAGCCGACCCATCTCCGAGCCGGACGTGACCTGGCAGCGCCGCATCGGCGGCACCCCGAAGAGCGTCACCGTCGCCGGGGACACCGTCGTCGTAGAGCAGCGGACCCGGGTGGAAGGGCTCAGCCTCGCCACCGGCGCGCCGCTGTGGGAGCGCAAGGCGGACTGGGCGGCGGTCGCCGGGAACGGTCGTGACGCGGTCGTCGCGGTCGGCAAGCTGCTGGTGAAGGGGTACGAGCTGCTCGACCCGGCGACCGGCGCGGTGCGCCGCCGGGACAACGAGGCGGTGGCCGTCTGGACGTACCGGAACATGGTGCTGGACGCCCGCTGCGCCCAGGCCACCGACTGCACGATCAGCGCCTGGGACGTGCGGGGCAGCCGTCCGCTCTGGACGGCCTTCCTGCCCGGCGTGGAGAGCGGCTTCTTCGCCGACAACCCTGAGCTGCTCGGCACCCGGCGACTGACCGGCCTCCGGATCGACCCCGGCGTGGCCGGCCCGGAGGCGGTGCCCGCCCTGCTCGGCTTCCCAGTCGACGGCCGGGTGCACGTGCTGGACACCGCGACCGGCCGGGTGGTGCGCGACCTCGAGCCCGGCCGGGAGGAACGGCTGGTCGCCGTCGGTGGGCGGCTGCTGCGGATCGAGGCGAGGTCGGAGGACGGCACCTGCTACTTCACCATCTCCGGCCGGGACGCGAACACCGGGCGGGAGGTGTGGCGACGCGCCGGGATCAACCTGCGCACCGCCGACAACGCCGGGTGCGTGCAGCGGGAGGACCCGCAGGGCGCGCGGAACGTGGTGGTCGGGGTGGCCCCGGATGCCCGGGAGACGGTCGTGGACGCCTACGACGGGCGGCTGCTCTGGGTCGGCGCGGCCGGGGAGAAACTCGTCGCCGTCGACGACCGCCACCTGCTGGCCCGCTCCGCGGACAAACGCTCGATCGTCGGACGGGAACTCGGCGTCGACCGTCCGCGCTGGACCCGGCGGTCGGCGGAGAAGACGGCCGGGGCGCTCACCCCGTACGCGGCGGTGCTCAGCGAGGACGGTCCCTCCCGGGCGGTCGCCCTCGACCCGCGTACCGGGCGGGAACTGGCGAATCTGCGTACCTCGGCGAACGTGCTGGCGGTCGGGCCCGGTGGCATGGTGATTGGCGAGGGGCGGGAGATCGGGTACGTCCGGTTCGCCGGTGCCTCCGGCGGCGCGCCGCCGGCCGGCGACGACGGATCCGGCCGGGAATCGGGCGGCGGCCCGGGGCGCGGCCCGAACCCGGCCGCGAGCTGCGGCCCGAAGGGCGAGAGCTGTCCGGAGCCGGACGGCGGCAAGGACGGATGAGCCGGGGTGACCACCGGGACGCGTGACGGGGACCGGCACGGATGAGAGCGGTGTCGCACGACTCACCCGGCGGGTACGACGACGCGGCCCGACTGCCCTAGGCTTTCCGCTCATGAGCAGTGCCGCCGCGTTCACCTACGCCCCCTTGCTCCCGGTCGGTGCCGACCAGACCGAGTACCGGCTGGTCACCGACGAGGGCGTCGACGTCGTCAACGGTCCGGGTGGCCGTCGGTTCCTCACCGTGGACCCGGCCGCGCTCACCGCCCTGACCGCCGAGGCGATGCACGACATCGCGCACTTCCTGCGCCCGGCCCACCTGGCCCAGCTCCGGTCGATCATCGACGACCCGGCGGCCTCGCCCAACGATCGCTTCGTCGCGCTGGACCTGCTGCGCAACGCGAACATCGCGGCCGGCGGTGTGCTGCCGATGTGCCAGGACACCGGCACCGCCATCGTGATGGGCAAGCGGGGCCGGCACGTGCTCACCGACGGCACCGACGCGGAGGCCATCTCCCGGGGCGTCTTCCAGGCGTACACGAAACTCAACCTGCGCTACTCCCAGCTCGCCCCGCTGACCATGTGGGAGGAGCGGAACACCGGCAGCAACCTGCCGGCGCAGGTGGAGATCTACGCCGAGGACCCGGACGGCCACCCGGACGCGTACAAGTTCCTCTTCATGGCCAAGGGTGGCGGCTCGGCCAACAAGTCGTACCTCTACCAGGAGACCAAGGCGCTGCTGAACCCGACGCGGATGATGCAGTTCCTGGAGGAGAAGCTGCGGCTGATCGGCACCGCCGCCTGCCCGCCGTACCACCTGGCGATCGTGATCGGTGGCACCTCGGCCGAGTACGCGCTGAAGACCGCCAAGTACGCCTCCGCCAAGTACCTCGACGCGCTGCCGACCGAGGGCTCGATGACCGCGCACGGCTTCCGGGACCTGGAGCTGGAAGCCGAGGTGCTGGAGCTGACCCGCAACTTCGGCATCGGCGCGCAGTTCGGCGGACGCTATTTCTGCCACGACGTACGGGTGGTCCGGCTGCCCCGGCACGGCGCGTCCTGCCCGGTGGCGATCGCGGTCTCCTGCTCGGCCGACCGGCAGGCGGTCGCCAAGATCACCCCGTCGGGCGTGTGGCTGGAGCGCCTCGAAACCGACCCGGCCCGCTACCTGCCCGACGTCACCGACGAGACCCTGGAGACCGAGGAGGTCGTTCGAGTCGACCTGAACCGGCCGATGGACGAGATCCGCGCCGAGCTGTCGAAGTACCCGGTGAAGACCCGGCTCTCGCTGACCGGTCCCCTGGTCGTCGCCCGGGACATCGCCCACGCCAAGATCGCCGAGCGGCTGGACGCGGGTGAGCCGATGCCGCAGTACCTGCGCGACCACGCCGTCTACTACGCCGGCCCGGCCAAGACCCCCGAGGGGTACGCTTCCGGCTCGTTCGGCCCGACCACCGCCGGCCGGATGGACGCCTACGTGGAGAAGTTCCAGGCGGCCGGCGGCTCGATGGTGATGCTCGCCAAGGGCAACCGGTCCGGCCAGGTCACCCGCTCCTGCCACCAGCACGGCGGCTTCTACCTCGGCTCCATCGGCGGCCCCGCCGCCCGGCTCGCCCAGGACTGCATCAAGCACGTCGAGGTCCTGGAGTACCAGGAGTTGGGCATGGAGGCGGTCTGGAAGATCGAGGTGGAGGACTTCCCGGCCTTCATCGTGGTCGACGACAAGGGCAACGACTTCTTCGCCGAGGTCACCAAGCCGGTCCTCACCGTCGGCCGCCGCTGACCCCCGGCTCACCGCAACGACGACGGGGCGCCCGGCCGCAGCCGGGCGCCCCGTCGTCGTTGTCGTGGTCAGCTCGCCTTACCGGCGTAGAACGTTCCAGTGAAGGTCTCCGAGACGATTCCGTCAGCGGTGCGGCCGTAGACGGTGATTCGGTAGATCTTGGAAGTCGGCGGCGTGTAACTCATCGAAGCCGAGCCGTCAGGTCCGGCCGCGACCGTTTGCGCGGGGCCGAAGGCGATCGAGTAGACGTACTCCGTCACACCGGGCATGCCCGGCTGGAAGACGAAGGTGCCGGGCGTTCCGGCAGGTGCCCCTGTCAGCGGGGTGTTGAGCGGGTACTCGACGGAGCTGACGGTCGGCTTGGTCGCCAGGTAGAAGCGATGGTTTGCCTCGCCGGACGGGAGGTTGTCGACGGTGCGGCTGCGCACGTCGACGTCGTTCCAGCCTGGCTTGGTGGGGGTGATGGTGACCGTGGCCGTACCGTCGGTCCCGGCGGCAACGGTCTGCTCCGGCCCGTCGTTGAGCCGGTATGTGTACTCGACGACGTTCTCCATTCGTGGCTGGAAGGTCAACGTGCGGGCCTCGCCGAAGCCGGCGGTCGGGTTGCCGTCGACGATCGTCGGGCTGGTGGTCCGTACTCGGAAGTAGTGGTTCGTGACCGCCGAGATGTTGCCGGCCCGATCCAGAGCCTGGACGGAGAGATACTGCGGCCCGTCACGTAGCGGCGCGATGGAAACGGTGGCCGAACCACCCGGTTCGTCGGCGGCCACCTCGGCGAACGCCCCGCTGGGCAGGGAGTAGCGATAGCGCACCGTGTCGGTGCTGCCGTTGGCGCCGAAGGTGAACTCGCCCGGGATGCCCGGCCCGCCATACCAGTCGTTCTCGTCCGGGTAGTCGGTCGAGCTGACCGTCGGCGTCACCGGCGAGGTCGTGTCGACGGTGAACCGGCACTCCGGCGACCAGATCGAGACGGCCCCGTTCGGGTCGGTCGCCCGGACCACGAAGACGTACGTCTCGCCGTCGGCCAGCAGCCCTTCGGGCACGTCGTAGCGGAAGGACAAGCCCGAGCTTTGCCAGCTGGTCGTCCGCTCCGTCCGGTCCGCTGGCCGGTCCGCCGGCCACCAGGCGAACGTCGCAGTCAACCGCTCGGCGTGGGCCGAATCGTGGTCCGGGTCCGTCAGAACGGTGGTGAGGTACGGGGTTGCTTCCGGAACGAACATGTCCGTCGTGCAGGGCATGCCGAGGATGCTCGACGCACCAGGCGCGTTCGGTGCGCCGTTGGCCTCCAGGGAGATGCCGAGAGTCTTGATCCGGCGAGCGTGGTGCTTGTTCTCCTCCAGGTCCCCGCCGATCCGGGCCAGGTAGGTGACGGAGTCCCACCCGGCGTCGACCGCCTGCTGGAGCGCGGGAGTGAGCAGCATCTCCAGGTAGTCGATGCCGCAGGGCGCGGTCGGAGCCACGTCGCCGACCTTTTCCCGGACGGTGGGCGCATCCTGCCAGGTCGGCATGGTGGCCGGGGTGTCGGTACGCCAAAGTTCCAGCGCACGCGGCTTGTCGCAGTCGCTGACGGACGTCTCCCCGGTCATCCCCACCGCCTTGATGACCTGCTTGTGCCGGTATGGGGTCAGGTCGAAGGTGAAGTAGGCCCGGGAGGTGTGCTTCCCGTCGGCGTCCTGCCAGGTGCCGACCGGCGCGGTGCCGTCGGTCACCGGGAACGCGGTGGTGGGGCGGGCGGAGTCGGTGAAGCTGGCGCTGGTCGGTGCGACGTAGGTCAGGGCTGCGGTGGCGGGCTGGCCGGTGGCGAGCAGAGCGCCACCGGCGGCGAGGAGGGTGGCGAGCCCGCCACCGAGGAAACGACGCCATGTCGATCGACTGAGATCGAACACTCTGGTCGTGGTGCCCCCGTGTGAATTTGGCAAGGTGAGATCCTCCGAGGTGAGGGTAGGAGTTTCATGATCGTAACTGCCTCCGGCCGCTCGTACCCCCGGGTTTTCGGCTGACGTTCGCGGCATCGAGGCCGGTCTGGACCCCACCCAACAGTGGATGGCATCGAGGCCGTGCGGCGAAGCGAACCCCTGCGGTCTCGCAGAACGCCCCCTGCCGGTCGGGCGACACCGGAATGGGTGGAGCCGACGGGATCCGAACCCGCATATGTCCGGATTGAAAGTCGGGGGCACGCGCCACCGAACTGGGCCATATCCCGATGTGTGCCCCCGGCAGGATTCGAACCTGCGACCTCGACATTCGTAGTGTCGCGCGCTGTCCAACTGCGCCACGGGGGCAATGATTGTTCTACGTGCCGACGAGAGGAATCGAACCCGAGGCCCTCCGATCGACAGTCGGATGCTCTACCCCTGAGCTACGTCGGAATGGTGGAGACGAGGGAAGTCGAACCCCTGACCTCTGCAGTGCGAAAGCAGCGCCCTACCTCCTGGGCCACGTCCCCATGCGTGCGCTCGGGGGGAGTCGAACCCCCACGCCTCTCGGCACCGGCTTCTGAGGCCGGCGTGTCTACCTGAGTTCCACCACGAGCGCGTGGTGCCGACGCCCGGTGTCGAACCGGGAGCCTGCCGGTCATGAGCCGGCCGCTCTGCCACTTGAGCTATACCGGCGGGTGACTGCAACCCGTAGTCGCGCCTCCATCTGATCGCGCACTTCGAGCCGCCGTGGGCCTTATCGATGCGAAGGCGGACCTCCGAGGACCCGCACTGGTCGATTGGAACCCACGCGCCGGTGTGAGTGCCCTCGGCGCGAGTCGAACGCGCACATGACTGCCATCTCGGGACAGCGCCTCTGCCATTGGGCTACGAGGGCATTGAGCTGGGAGCGGAGGACTCGAACCTCCAACCGCCCGGGTCAGAACCGGGTGTGCTGCCAGTTGCACCAGCTCCCATCGCGGCCGGCGGGCACTGGCCCCGCCGGCCGGTGATCAGCGGTGCACCATGCTCGACCAGGTGGGCACCGACGGCGGGAACCGCAGTTCCATCCCCGCCTCGGCGGGGGTCAGGTCACCCTTGCGCTGGTTGCAGGCGTAGCACGCGCCGATCGTGTTCTTCCAGCTGTTCCGGCCACCGCGCGAGCGGGGCAGGATGTGGTCGACGGTGGTGGCCGCCGACGGGCAGTACGCGCACCGGTAGCCGTCGCGGCGCAGCACGCCGGACTTCGACCAGCCGGGGCCGCTGGTGTACCGCCACCTCGTGACGACGTACCGGACCAGGCGCAGGACGCGGGGCATCGGGAAGACGCCGAGGTGCCGGTCGGGTTCGGCTTCGTGGATCTCGGCGACCCGGCGCAGGAGCATCCGGATCGCGTGTTGGACCGGGACCCGGTGCAGCGGTCCCAGGTCGGCGTTGAGTACGAGAACGGCGTCCACCGGGCCCTCCCTTCTCTTTGGCTGTCGGTGGTGAGAGCGGTGTTGCCCCCGGCCGGCCCGTGATGGCGCCGGCCGGGGTCTTGCTTGATTGCCATCCACTGTGGAGTTGAGAATTAGCGACGCCGCCGGCCGCAGCCGTGACGAGTAAGCAGGGGCGACAGGAATTGAACCTGCAACCTTCGGTTTTGGAGACCGGTGCTCCACCAGTTGAGCTACGCCCCTGTGAGCCTTTGTCGGACAACGAAAAAGCCGCCCATTCCCTGGCGGGGTGGGCGGCTTCGCAGCTTGCGCTGGCGCTACTCGCGCCGCCACCCCGGCTTCCAGTTCTGCTCGTTGACCGGCAGGTCGTGGGCTCGCCCGATCGAGGGCAGCACGACACCGCCGCGCGGCATACACCGCGTGGTTTTGGTGGAGGCGTACTGCGACACGGGGAGCTCCTTGGGTTGATCTCGGTCCTGCATTGCCCGTTCAAGGTAAGGGCAGCGGTGCGTCATCGGCAATGGATATTCCCCAGATACGATCATGTGCGTCGCGGGTGAGGCCCACCAGATCGTCGGTGTGCCGGTGAGGTTCACCGAGTACGACCCCCTCGATGACCCGCGATCATCTGCGGGCCGGCGGCGGGCGCGGCAGGATGGAACGCGTGACGAATCCAGAGGCAGTGGGCTACCGGATCGAACGCGACTCGATGGGTGAGGTGGAGGTGCCCGCCGACGCGCTGTGGCGGGCACAGACCCAGCGAGCCGTGCAGAACTTCCCCATCTCGGGCCGGGGGATCGAGCCCGCCCAAATCCGGGCGTTGGCCCAGATCAAGGGCGCGGCCGCCCAGGTCAACGCCGAACTGGGCGTGCTCGATTCCGGTGTGGCCGCCGCGATCGCCACCGCTGCCGCGCACGTGGCCGACGGCGGGTACGACGACCAGTTCCCGATCGACGTCTTCCAGACCGGCTCGGGCACCTCGTCCAACATGAACACCAACGAGGTGATCGCCACTCTGGCCGGCCGGGAACTGGGCCGGGACGTGCATCCGAACGACGACGTCAACGCCTCGCAGTCCAGCAACGACGTCTTCCCGTCCTCGATCCACCTGGCCGCCACCGAGGCGGTCGCGCGCGACCTGCTGCCCGCGCTGATCCACCTGGCCGAGGCTCTGGAGGCCAAGGCCGTCGAGTTCGAGACGGTGGTCAAGGCCGGGCGGACCCACCTGATGGACGCCACCCCGGTCACTCTGGGTCAGGAGTTCGGCGGATACGCCGCGCAGATCCGCTACGGCGTCGAGCGGCTGGAGGCGGCGCTGCCCCGGCTGGCCGAGCTGCCGCTGGGCGGCACGGCCGTGGGCACCGGCATCAACACCCCGCTCGGCTTCGCCGGCCGCGTGATCGAGCAGCTGCGCGAGTCCACCGGGCTGCCGGTGACCGAGGCCCGCAACCACTTCGAGGCGCAGGGCGCCCGGGACGCGCTGGTGGAGACGTCCGGCCAGCTCCGTACCGTCGCGGTCGGCCTCTACAAGATCGCCAACGACGTACGCTGGATGGGGTCCGGCCCCCGCGCCGGCCTGCGCGAGCTGCGCATCCCCGACCTCCAGCCCGGTTCGTCGATCATGCCGGGCAAGGTGAACCCGGTGGTCGCCGAGGCGGTCCGGCAGGTCTGCGCCCAGGTGATCGGCAACGACGCCACGGTCGCCTTCGCCGGCTCGCAGGGCGACTTCGAGCTGAACGTGATGCTCCCGGTGATGGCCCGCAACCTGCTGGAGTCGATCCGGCTGCTCGCCGCGTCCAGCCGTCTCTTCGCGGACCGCTGCGTGGCCGGCCTCGCCGCGAACGCCGATGTCTGTCTGGCGTACGCGGAGGGCTCGCCGTCGATCGTCACCCCACTCAACCGCTATCTCGGGTACGACGAGGCCGCGTCGATCGCCAAGGAGGCGCTGGCGAAGGAGATCTCCATCCGGGAGGTGGTGCTCGCCCGGGGGCACGTGGACAGCGGCAAGCTCAGTGAGGATCAGCTCGACGAGGCGTTGGACGTGCTCAGGATGACCCACCCCTGACCCGTGCCCAGCCGAGGAACCGGGCGAAGAGAGCTGCCGGACCGGGGCCGTCGTCCGGGTTCAGCCGGTACAGGTCGGCGGTCGCCTCGTGCAGCAGCGCGCAGAGGTGGACGCTGACGTTCACCCGCTCGTCGGCGTACTTCCCGGAGGAGGGTGAGCCGCGCGTGCTGATCGGACGGATACGTTGGGAAGTGCTCGGCGGCACTGCGGGTGAGCCGTTGCGATCGGCACTCCCGCAGGTGGCGGCAGCCTGGCGGACGACCTGCTCGACCCGGAGAGATGGACCGGCGGCTGGCCGACCGGATGGAGAGCCAGGGCATCCGCTACGGTGACCGGCCCCCGCAGGAGGCGGCGGTGCTGGACGAGTCGTTGCTGCGGCGGCGGGTCGGCGGGCGGAAGGTGGTAGCCGACCAGGCGCTGCACCTGGCCCGGCTCGCCATCGAGCATCCCAAGGTCCGGCTGCACACGGTGCCCCGCACCGCCGAGGAGTACCCGGGGCTCAGCGGACCGTTCGTCCTGGCGACCCTGCGCGACGGCACCGACCTGGCGTTCCTGGGTGGGCAGATCGGCGACCAGGAACTGGACCGGCCGGCGGATCTGTCGCGGCTGCAACGAATCTGGGAGATTACCCTCGGCGTGGCGTTGCCCCCGCAGGAGTCCATCGAGCTGATGAGGGAAGTGGCAGAGTCATGGAGCTGACCGGTGCGCGCTGGCGCAAAAGCAACCGGAGTGGTTCGAACGGCATGTGCGTCGAGGTGGCGACGAACCTGCCCGGCCTGGTCGGGGTGCGCGACAGCAAGGACCTTTCCGGCCCGGCGCTGACCTTCGACCCGTACACCTGGCGGGTCTTCCTCGCAGCGCTGCCGCGCTGACGTGCCGGTGGTTCCCGACGGCGAGGTGCTGGCCCGGCTCGGCCGGGAACGTAACGTCTGGTTCTGTACCCTCCGCCCCGACGGCTCACCGCACCTGACGCCGGTCTGGTTCGTCTACCTGGACGACCAGTGGTGGATCTGCACCGCCGCCCGCAACCGCAAGGTCCGCAACGTGGCGGCCGACCCCCGGGTCTCGCTGGCTCTGGAGGACGGGCGTGCCCCGGTCGTCGCGGAGGGGACGGTGACGATGCACCGCGAGTTCTTCCCCTCGGGCGTCGTGGCGGCCTTCCGTGCCAAGTACGGCTGGGACGTCACCGGCTCGGACGGGCCGGAGGGCGGCAACGTGTTGCTCCAGGTCACCGTCTCCCGCTGGCTCCTCGCCGGTCCGACGGACTGACCGCCGTCACCGCCCCGACCCGTGGCGGCCTGGCGTCCGATGGCCGGGCGTCGGATGGCCTGGCGGGACCGGGGCGGGCCGGGCGTCAGCCGACCCGGCAGAACCGGGGCCGGCGGTCAAAAGGCGTGGCCCGGCCGGCGGGCCGCCCGGCACCATACGGGCATGAGCGCCCTACCAGAGCAGAGCGCGACCCTGCTGGAGACCGCACGCCTCCGGCTTCGCCGGCTGACCCCGGCCGACCTCGACCACCTCGTCGAGTTGGATTCCGACCCGGAGGTCATGCGCCACCTCACCAACGGCCGGCCCACGCCGCTGCCGGTGGTGCGGGACGAACTGCTGCCCCACCTGCTCGACCAGTACGACCGCTGGCCGGGCCTCGGCCACTGGGCGGCGGTCGACCGGGTCGACGGCACCTTCCTCGGCTGGTTCGCCCTCGCCCCGCCGCCCGGCGATCCTCCGGCATCCGGTCCGACGCAGGCCGAGCTGGGCTACCGCCTCCGACGGTCCGCCTGGGGGAGCGGACTCGCCACAGAGGGGTCCCGGGCCCTCGTCCGGTACGCCTTCACGCGGCTCGGACTACGCCGGATCTGGGCGGAGACCATGGCCGTCAACGTGCGATCCCGGCGGGTCCTGGAGAAGACGGGACTGCATTACGTCCGTACCTTTCACCTCACCTGGGACGACCCGATTCCGGGATATGAACAAGGGGAGGTGGAATACGAGATTCTCCACCCCGGATGCTAGGAAGGGAGCTTTGCCGGCAGGATCGACAACGGGGGCTTTCGTCTCATGGTGAGTGTGGTCGTGTTCGACGCGGACGAGACGCTGCTGGACCTGAGACCGGCGGTGACCACCAGTCTGGCGGCCGTACTGGAGGAGATGCGGCGGCTGAGCCCCGCGGCGGCCACGGTCTCCCTGGCGGACCTGGAGGCGGACTGGGCGGCGGTCTGGGCTGTACGCAGTGCCGCGCCGGTGCAGGAGGTCCGTCGCGCCGGGCTGGCCCTGTCACTGGCCAGGGCCGGTCTGGATGCCGAACTCGACCGCATGCTCGAACTGTTCTTCGCCCACCGGTTCGCATTGACCAGGCCGTTTCCGGATGTGCTCCCGGCGCTCGCCGAGTTGCGCCGGCATTTCGTGCTCGGCTACGCCACCAACGGCAACAGTCGGACCGAACGCTGCGGACTGGCCGGCGAGTTCGCCTTCGAGTTGTACGCCCACGAGAACGGGCTGCCGAAGAAACCCGCACCCGAGTTCTACGCGGCGGTGGTGGCGGCGGCCGGGGTGCCGCCGACAGAGGTGCTCTACGTCGGGGACTCCCTCGACCACGACGTGATCGCGCCGCAACTCGCGGGCCTGCGGGCGATCTGGCTGAACCGCACCGGAGCGGTATGCCGGCCCGGCGTGGTACCGGACGGTGAGGTGTCCACAATGGCTGAACTGCTCGACGTCATCGACCGGTCGGTGCGACAGCCGCTGTGAACGCCTCTGATCTGCTGCCACCTCTGGCGAAACCAGCGTTGATGTTGTCTGATGTCTGCCACGTCCCTCAACGAGAGGATCTGATGTGGTGAGCAAGCGCTTCACCGCCGGTGCCGTCGCTACCGCAACGGCGCTGGCACTCACGGTGACCGGCCCGGTCGGTCCGGCCAATGCCGAACCGACCGTGTCCCGGACGTTCACCGTCGTCGCGGAGGAGGGTGTCTCCGTCGACGCCGCGATCGCCGCCATCCGGTCCGCCGGTGGCACGGTGGTCTCCCGTACCGACGAGGTCGGTATCTTCCAGGTCACCAGCGAGCGGGTGGACTTCGCCGCCCGGGCCACCGCTGCCGCCGCCCTGGTCGGCGCGGCCCAGCAGAAGGCCATCGGCCGCAAGCCCAAGCTGGACCGGATCGAGCAGGAACACCTGCTGGCCGCGACGAAGAAGGCGGCGAAGGACTCCGCCAAGAAGCGCGGGACCAAGATGGACCCGCTTGACGACAAGCTCTGGGGCCTGGAGATGATCCGGGCCGACAAGTCCCGCAAGATCGAGCCCGGTGACCGGCGGGTGAAGGTCGGTGTCCTGGACACCGGTGTCGACGCCAGCAACCCGGACATCGCCCCGAACTTCGACTGGTCGCTGTCGCGCAACTTCGCCCCCGACATCGCCGAGGTCGACGGCCCGTGCGAGGTGGCGAGCTGCCTCGACCCGGTCGGCACCGACGACAACGGGCACGGCACCCACGTCGCCGGCACCATCGGCGCGGCGGCCAACGGCTTCGGCATCTCCGGGGTCGCCCCGAACGTCAGCCTGGTGCAGCTCAAGGGCGGCCAGGACTCGGGCTACTTCTTCCTCGAGCCGGTGGTCAACTCGCTGGTGCACGCCGCCAACAACGGCCTCGACGTGGTGAACATGTCGTTCTACGTCGACCCGTGGCTGTACAACTGCACCGCCAACCCGGCCGACTCGCCCGAGAACCAGGCCGCGCAGCGGGCCACCATCGCGGCGATGAAGCGGACCCTGACCTACGCGCACCGCAAGGGTGTCACCCTGGTCGGCGCGCTCGGCAACAACAACGAGGACCTCGGTGCCCCGCGCACCGACGTGGGCAGCCCGAACTACGGCCCCACCCAGCCGTACCCCCGGCCGATCGACAACGAGAGCTGCTGGGACCTGCCGGCCGAGGGCCCGCACGTGATCGGTGTCTCCTCGCTCGGCCCGTCGTACAAGAAGTCGGACTTCTCGAACTGGGGCACCGAGCAGATCTCCGTCGCCGCGCCGGGTGGCTGGTTCCGGGACGGCTTCGGCACCGACACGCACCGCACCGACGCCAACATGATCCTCTCGGCGTACCCGAAGCACGTGCTCCAGGAGGAGGGCTCGGTCGACGCGGACGGCAACATCGTCCCCGGTGCCGAGACCTTCGTCTTCAAGGAGTGCAAGACCAACGGTGAGTGCGGCTACTACACCTACCTTCAGGGCACCTCGATGGCCGCGCCGCACGCGGCCGGCGTCACCGCGCTGATCGTCAGCAAGTTCGGCAAGAACGAGCGCCGGGGTGGCTTCGGCATGGACCCGGCCCTGGTCGAGCAGCACCTCTACCGTACGGCCGCCGAGCGGGCCTGCCCGGAGCCCCGGCTCCAGCAGTACCGCAACGAGGGCCGGGACGAGACCTACGACGCCTACTGCGCCGGTGGTCTCAACTTCAACGGGTTCTACGGCTACGGCATCGTCGACGCCTACGCCGCCGTGAAGACCCCGCTCAAGCCGAACGCCCGCCCGTAGGGCCCGCGTCCGTCTCCTGATCGGCGTAGCTGCGGCATCCGGGTCCCCCGGGTGCCGCAGTTCCGTCTTCCCCCACGGCCGACCCCGGTACCGCCGCGGTGACGGGGGATGCGCCGCCTACACCGGTCGACTGCGCCAGCCACGGCCGGCCAGAGCCGCCCGGATCTCGCGGAGCAGCGCGGTGAAATCGTGACGCAGGCGGCGACCGGTCACGTGCAGCACCAGCCAGCCGGCACCGACGAGTTGGTTGAGCCGGCGGCGATCGCGGTGCAACTGCTCCGGGTCGGCGTGCCACCGGCCGTCGTACTCGACGGCGACCTTGAACTCCGGCCAGGCCAGGTCCGGGTGCAGGACCAGCCCGGACGACACCCGGACCGGATGCTGGGTCACCGGGCGGGGCAGCCCGGCCAGCACCAGTCTGACCCGCAGGTGGGACTCCGGTGGCGACTGCGCACCCGGATCGGCCAGGCCGAACACGCGGATCACCCGCCTGCCGCCCCGCCGGTCTGCGTTCCGGCCGGCGATGTCGGCGAGCGCATGCCGGTTGGTCAGGCCCCGCCCGAGTAGGCCGTCAATGATGCCGACCGCCCGGACCGGTTCCACCCACGCTGCGGTCTCCCACGCGGATCGGGTCGGGTCGGAGCGCGGCGGTGCACCCGTCCAGCCCGGCTCCAGGCCGGCCGTAGCCCCGACTGCGAATCCGTCGGCGACCAGGGTGGTCGTGTGCACCCGTAGTCCCCGCTGACTGCGCAGCCCGGCCGGTCCGGTGACGACGACATGGACGTCGTCGGTGAAGTCGGCGGCGTGTTCGACGCCGTGCAGGTACGCCGCCGACGGGCCGGCGAACGCCGCACCAGCGGGAAGTCGGCAGGCCACCGCCCGGCAGGCGAGTGCGTGGTCGCGGTCGAGCCGGGCGTCGGCGTAGACGTCGTGGCGCAGCCGAACCCAGGCCGAGCTGCGGAGGTGGTCTGCGGTAAGAAGACCACGGCGGACCGCGTCCGAGCCGCGGAAGACCTGCCAGGCCAGGGCCGGCGGTCGGTAGGCGGGTGGAGGCATGTCGGTCAGGGTGCCGGTCGGCCTGCGCTCGGCGACACCCCTGTGGACAACCAGCCCCGCCCGTCCGGCTGCCTCCTGTGGACAACCTCCCCCGCGCCCGACGACTGTGCTAGGCGGCGGCATAACCGTGCGGCCCCGGCCCGCGTGATCGACTCGGCCCCGGCCCGCGTGATCGACTCGGATTGCGGCATGTCGGCCTCTTTCCCGGCTTGGGTTCAAGTGGTTGTTGCAACGGGGTGGATTCTCGTGAGGATGAGGGTTCATGCCAGGGAGACGGTTGTCGTCCGCGGAGCGGGCGCA